>NZ_JASJXJ010000188.1:0-6249 GCF_035018685.1 Cryobacterium sp. RTC2.1 | reverse complement strand
AAACCTAGACGGAGAGCGGCGTGCACTCGTTAAGGCGCTCGGAAACCACCCACGGTAACGTCAGGAGAGCCCTAAAACCCTCAAGCTTGCGCCCAATCGAGTCCGCTTGGAGACTGCACGTCCAGCCATTCTGGGGAAAGCGCTCGGTTGGCTCCATCCGTCACAGCGAGGTTCAAGGTTGGGTCACCGAACTATCCAAACGCAAGGGTGCAACGTTGGTGATTCGAGCATTCGGGATTCTCGCGTCGATCTTGGATGTCGCTGTGAAGGATCGCCGCATTAGTTCGAATGCCGCACGCGGGGTGAATCTTCCGAGAAAACCTCACAACAAGCATGTCTATCTTTCCCACCAGCAGGTTCAACTCCTCGCCGACAACGCTGGTCGGCATTCGACTCTGCTCCTATTCCTGTCATACACGGGTCTCCGGTGGGGCGAAGCAACAGCCCTAAGAGTTAGAAGTCTAGACACCACGAGGCGCCGTGCGAACGTCACTGAAAACGCCGTGAGCGTTGGCGGACCGATCATCGTTGGCACGCCGAAGTCGCACGAATTCCGCAGCGTTCCGTACCCTGAGTTTCTAACCGATCTGCTGGCCAAAGCATGCGCGGGAAAGGATCAAGATGAGCTTGTCTTCGGTGCCGGACTCGTCCATGTGCCGCTTCCCGACTCAAGAAGAGGTTGGCGAGTTTCGGCAGTAAGAAAGGCCCAAGCCATTGACGCGACACTTCAGCGAGTCACCGTCCATGATTTGCGCCATACAGCCGCCAGCCTGGCGATCTCCGCCGGCGCAAACGTGAAAGCCGTCCAGAAGATGCTTGGACACGCTTCAGCCGCCATGACGCTGGACACATACGCGGATCTATTCGACGACGATCTTGACGCTGTCGGAATCGCGCTCAATCAGGCAAAGAAGGTTTCAGATGTGGGCAAACCGTGGGCAAACCCCGAATCTCTGTAATGAAAAACCCCCTGCTTCCCAGTGTTTACAAGGGATTCAGGGGGTTTGACTGTGGCGGTACCGGTGGGATTTGAACCCACGGTGGAGTCTCCCCCACACAACTTTTCGAGAGTTGCACCTTCGGCCGCTCGGACACGGTACCGAGGGAGATTGTACGTGAGAAACAGGGGTCTGCGCGAATCAAGCCGATATTCGGGGCTCGCGGGCGGCATCCGCTTCACTGGAAACCGCGACACGCGAACACAGGAAGCAGAAAGCCGGCACCCAGAAACCGGCGGTACGCTCCCCCCGTGTCTAACGTCAAACCGAACCTTCGCGCGCTCCTGGTCGCCCTCGGCGCCGTCACCACAGCTACCGGAATGACCGCTGCCGCCGTCGTTCGGGCGCGCGGATTCCGGGAATGGCGCCAAGGCAACGCCCGGGTACTCAACGAGACCCTCCCCGCGCACGCCCAGTGGTGGCGGGAGCATGGCCGGGAGCCGGGCGAGCTGCTCTACGTGGCCATCGGCGACAGCGCCGCGCAGGGGATCGGGGCAAGCGAACCGCGGCGCAGCTACGTCGGGTTGCTCGCCGATCACATCCGCCTGGCCACCGGTCGCACGGTGCGCGTCGCCAACCTGAGCGTCTCGGGAGCGACCGTCGAGCTTGCCGTTCGCGACCAGCTGCCGCTCCTCTCGGAACTCTCCCCCGACATCGTCACGGTCGCGATCGGTGCGAACAACGTGGCGGTGTGGGATGCTGCGGTGTTCGAATCAGGGATCCGCGCGATCTTCGCTGCGTTACCACCACACGCCCTCGTGGCCGACCTGCCGTGCTTCCACCTGCCGCACAACGAACGGATCGTGGCCGTCGGGAACCGGATACTGCGGACGGTCGCCACCGAGTACGGGCTCACCGTTGTGCCCCTGCACGCGACGACGAAGCGGCCGGGGCTGCGCAGCGTCGCCACCCACGTGGCCAACGACCTGTTCCACCCGAACGACCGCGGCTACCGGGTCTGGGCCGAAGCATTCCTCCCGGCGTTGAGCGAGGACATCGCTCTGCTCGTTCCCGAGGACGCCGAGGAGTTCGCCGACCTGCGCGAGGGGTAGGCGCGCCCGACCGGCCGGGTGGGCGCGCGGACTTCGGCCAGGGCGTGCGCTCGAGCTTCAACCGGCGTGGGCACGCGGCCGATTGCCCGGGTGTCGGTGGCCGAAGCTAGGCTCGCAAGCATGGCCAGACCCGTTTCCTCCTTCCGCTGCACCGAGTGTGGCTGGACCACCCTGAAGTGGGCCGGGCGCTGCGGCGAGTGCCAGCAGTGGGGCACCGTGGTCGACATGACGGAGAAGGCGAGCCTCACCCGCGCCGTCAAGCCTGTCGCCGTGATCGGGTCCGGCATTGCGCGTCCGATCACGCACGTGGACACCACCGCGGTCTCGCACTGGCCGACCGGCATCGGCGAGTTCGACCGGGTGCTCGGCGGCGGCATCGTTCCCGGTTCGGTCATCCTGCTGAGCGGCGAGCCCGGCGTGGGTAAGTCAACGCTGCTGCTCGAGGTCGCCTCGAAGGCAGCGGCAGCCAAGTCCCGGGTGCTCTACGTGAGCGCCGAGGAATCGGTGAGCCAGGTGCGCCTGCGCGCCGAGCGCACCGGGGCCTTGCAGCGCGAGCTGTTCATCGCCGCCGAAACCGACCTCGCGACCATCCTCGGCCAGATCGACGCGGTGCAGCCGAGCCTCGTCATCATCGACTCCGTGCAGACCGTCGCGAGCGGTCTCTCCGACGGGCTTCCCGGCCAGCCGAGCCAGGTGCGCGAGGTCGCATCCACTCTCATCCGGGTCGCCAAGGACCGCAACCTGCCGATCCTCCTGGTCGGGCACGTCACCAAGGACGGGTCGATCGCCGGCCCCCGCCTGCTCGAGCACCTCGTGGACGTCGTCTGCCAGTTCGAGGGCGATCGGCAGACCGCGTTGCGCTTCGTGCGAGCGCTCAAGAACCGTTTCGGGCCGACCGACGAGGTCGGCTGCTTCGAGATGACCGGCGAGGGCATCTCCGAGGTCCCCGATCCGAGCGGCCTGTTCCTCACCCGCGGCGGCGTCCTGGTGCCCGGCACCTGCGTCACGGTCGCCCTCGAGGGACGGAGGGCGATGCCGGTCGAGGTGCAGGCACTCGTCATGCCGAGCTCGGCCCCTAACCCGCGCCGGGTGACCAACGGCGTGGACTCATCGCGTGTCGCCATGATCATCGCCGTGCTCGAGCAGAGGGCTGAGGTGAAGGGCCTCGGGGCGTCGGATGTCTACGTGTCGACCGTAGGCGGCATCCGTCTGACCGAACCCGGCGCCGATCTCGCCATCGCGCTCGCGATCGCCTCCGCGTCGCGGAACAAGCCGATCGGGCATGACGTCGTGGCGTTCGGCGAGATCAGCCTCGCCGGCGAGGTGCGGCCGGTGTCGTCGGCCAAACAGCGTGCGAGTGAGGCGGCTCGGCTCGGGTTCGTGACCCGGATCGACTCCGGTGCCGGGCGGCTCGACTCTGCGATCATCCTCGCGCTGCGGGAGCCTGTCTCGGCACGGGACGCGGAGCTCGACGCGGCGTTCCGGTAGGCACGGGCGCCGGGCGGGCTAGCGCGACACCGAGGCCTGAACGGTTGCGGTGTGCACGACCCGGTTGCGGCCGTCGCGTTTGGCGACGTACAGCCGCACGTCCGCGGCTCGGAGGAGGTCGGAAGCCTGGACGCCGTCCTCGGGGGCGAGAGCAACCCCGATGCTCGCGGTGACGGGCAGCCCGGCGGTGATCGGGGTCCAGTCGTAGTCGGAGATGTCGCTGCGGGCCTCCTCGAAGCGTTCCCGGGCCTCTGCCGCGTCAGCGCCGGGCAGGATCAGCAGGAATTCCTCTCCGCCGAGGCGGGCGGCGATCCCGCCGGCGACCCGGTTGGCTGCGCGCTTCAGGATCTCGCCGAGCATGCGCAACACCTCGTCGCCGACCGCGTGGGACAGGGCGTCGTTGATGCGCTTGAAGTGGTCGATGTCGATCATCGCGATGGCGAAGCACGGCCCGCCCTCGCCGGACCGGATCGCCGCGACGCTCAGGTGTTCGTCCACGAAGCGGCGATTGTGCAGGCTCGTGAGCGGGTCGCGCTCGGCGAGTTCCCGGTAGCGTTCGCTCTCGCGCCGCGATTCCGCGGTCTGGAACATGGCCTCGAGGATCCGCCCGCGGGATTCGTTCTCGCTCGCGCCGAGCGCGACCGACTGGGCGTGATAGCTCCGGTAGGCCTCGAAGGCCCGGCGGTAGTCGAGGTTCGCGGCGTAGGCCTCGGCCTGTTCGCGGGCGACTTCGGTGAGCCAGCGGACGAGGCCGTGACCGGCGGCGAGGGTGGCGCACTGGTCGATCACCCGCTGCGCCGCGTCGAGCCGTCCCTGGATCCGGTAAACCTCGGCGAGGGTGACCAGTGCTGCCGAGACCGCATCGGGGTTGGGGTCGTCGTTCGCGGTTTCGATGGCCGGAAGCAGCATCCGCTCGGCTTCGTCGAGCCGCCCCGCGGTCAGGTAGACCCTGGCGATCGTGTCGCGCGCGTACATGCCGATCGGGCGGGAGTTCGCCGTGGACAGTGCGAGCAGCTGCTCGACGGTCTCGAGCGCGGCCACGTGGTTGTGGGCGAGATACTCGGTGTACGCGAGGTTGTTCAGGATCATGTAGCGGATGTTGGTGTCGGTGTCGTCGATGACGAGCCGCAGGGCCTCGTTGTAGCGGCGCCGCGACTCGTCGAAGGATCCGGCCGATCCAAGGGCGTCGGCCAGGCAGAGTCGGGCTGCGGCCCGCATCAGCGGCACCTCGCTCTCGTCGATCAGATCGTTGACGAGAACGGCGTGCTCGAGGGCGAGGGCGGGGTCACCGACCATCTCGAACACCGAGCCGAGCACGTCGTGACAGCGGGACTGCAGGGCGACTTCGCCGTGCCGCTCGGCCCAGGCAAGGATCTGTTGCACCTCGGCCGCGCTGCGGCTCGGATCTCCGCGGGTGCGGCTGATGTTGGCCAGGAGCACGCGGAGGCGCCGCGCGACGGCTCCCCTGCCGAGGCCGGTCTCGACGCTGCTGTAGTCGACGAACTCACCGTTCGCGCCATCGATGTCGACGACGCGCAGCTCGATCAGCCAGTCCCTGGCGGCCTGGTTGGCCTCGTCGCGGTCGATCCAGAAGAGGCGCTCGACGCGCGCGAGTCTCGCCTCGATCGATTCATTCGGCGGTGCGTTCATCGTGGCCTGCTCCCCGACAGGCGTGTGTTCCCGGCCTTCAATCTCCCCACCGGGAACCCTCTCCGAGAGAGGGAGGAACACTGTCGAGGCTCAGCCTAGCGCCCAGCCCGGACACCGGCGAATGGACGCCGCAGGATGCCGCCGATGGGGGGTGCCGACTCAGGCGTCGTCGCTGGAATCGGTTTCCGGGAGGGTGCCGAGCGCCGCCATCAGGTCGTCAGGGGCCGCCTGCATCACGTGCGGGCCGGCGATGTCGAAGAAGACCATCTCAAGCACGTTCCGATGCACGGTGAGGAAGTCGCGCAGCCACTGGGCGTCGCCGACCATGACCTGGGGGTCCACTTCATCGGGCACCATGCGGACGTAATTCTCGGCGGAGGAGAAGAGCAGCAGCATCCGCTTGTCGGTGCCTTCGCGGCCGAAGACGCGAACCTGCTCGCCCTGCCCGTTGACGACGAGCTGCGGCACGATCACGACGTCGTTGCGGAGGGCGTATGCGACGGCTGCTACGTCCTGGGCGGCGAGGGCGGTAGCAAGGGCCACGGAGCGGGTCGGTGGGGTCGGCGGCGTCATGTCAGTCGGGTCAGTCACGCCACCCATTCAATCATTCCGTCCGCACCGGCTGGGCACCGGAGCGGACTATTCCGCTCTGGGCTGACGTGCGGTACGGGCAATCGTTCAGTCGAGGATGAACTGCTTGGGTGTCGCCGATGCGATGCCGTCGACGGAGACGGCGAGATGATAGGAGGCTCCCCCGGCCGGCGCGGCGGTGCGGGTGGACTCGTCGCAGGTGGCGGCGTTGGAGCGGACCCGGTCCCAGGCGATCGGTGTTGTCGAGCTCACCGGAACGCCCGGTTGCAGGGTGACGTCGGCGTCGGCGGCCGCACTCTGGCAGTCCGTCGAGGTCCAGTAGATGTCCTGGCCGCTCGAGATCGTGAAGACCTGTTTCGAGGTGCCGGCGTTGATCACGCAGGGGACGGTGCCCGTGTTCGTGATGCTGAGGGAGAGTTCGGGCTTCTGGCCGGGCTGGTACGTGACGGCGTCGGTCAGCGCTTCGACGG
>NZ_JASJXJ010000187.1:0-6292 GCF_035018685.1 Cryobacterium sp. RTC2.1 | reverse complement strand
CCGATCCCCCACGCACCGGTCCCCCACGCTCCGGTCATGCCGGCGGCCCCGGCCCGGCCCGAGATCCGGGTGCTCGTCCGCGACCGGCTGCGGCAGGAGGCATCCGCCCTGCTGGACAGCGGCAACCGGCTCGCGATGATCGCCTGCCATGACGACGGAGACGCCCTGCGCGTCGTCTACTCGTTCGCGGGCGTCTTTCCCCGCCGGCAGGTCGACCTCGTCGTTCCGGTGCCGTACACCGACGCCTGGGTGCCGAGCATCGCCGACCTGTCCTACCCGGCCGGCAACTTCGAGCGCGGGATGCGGGACCTGTACGGCGTGCGCCCGGCCGACCACCCGCAGCCGTACCGGCTCGTGCGGCACGGGCACTGGCCGCGCGGCTGGTACCCGATGCGCCGCGGCGCGCGGGTGACCCCCCGGTTCGAGCCGGACGTCGAGTCCTTCCCCTTCGTCGAGGTCGAGGGACCCGGCGTCTACGAGATCGCCGTCGGCCCGATCCACGCCGGGATCATCGACCCCGGCCACTTCCGGTTCTCCGTCGTCGGCGAGACGATCGTGCGCATGGAGGCCCGCCAGTGGTACATGCACCGCGGCGTCGAGCGGCTCTTCGAGGGCCGCAGGCCGGCAGACGGCCTCGAGCTCGCCGAGCAGGTCACCGGGGACACCGTCGTCGGGCACTCCCTCGCGTACTGCATGGCCGTCGAGGCCGCGGCGGGCATCGAGGTCCGCGAGACCGACCGGCTGCTGCGCGCCCTCCTGCTCGAACTCGAGCGGATCTACAACCACGTCTCCGACCTCGGCTCGCTCGCGAACGACGTCGGCTTCGGGATCGTGCATTCGCACACCCAGCGGCTGCGTGAGACGCTCCTGCGACTCAACAAGACCGTCACGGGCCAGCGCTTCCTGCGCGGCGGCGTGCGGATCGGGGGCGCCCGGGTGCTCAGCCTGCCGGACCCCGAGGTGCTCCGCGGCGTGGCCGCAGACATGCAGGAGATCATCGCGATCACCCTCGGCCACGCGATCGTGCGCGACCGGTTCACCGGAACGGCGCCGCTGTCCGGCGCCCAGGCCCGCGCGATCGGCACCCTCGGTTACGTCGCGAGGGCGTCGGGGATCGACGCGGACTCCCGCAGGGACCACCCGTTCGTCGACCTCGGCCCGGCGTTCCACGTCGTCACCGAGACCGGCGGGGACGTGCTCGCCCGGTACCGGGTGCGCGCGGGCGAATTCGCGGTCTCGATGGCCGTGGTCATCGACCTCGTGGCGCGCCTCGGCGAGCACCTCGGCAGCGGCACCACGGTCGACCCGGCCGGGCCCGGCACCGGGCTGGCCTTCGTCGAGGGCTGGCGCGGCAGCATCTGCCACCGGGTCGAGCTCGGAGCCGGCGGTGTGCTCAGCCGGGTCAAGATCGTCGACCCCTCATTCTTCAACTGGCCGGCGCTGCCCGTCGCGCTCGCGGACACGATCGTGCCCGACTTCCCGCTCGTCAACAAGAGCTTCAACCAGTCCTACGCAGGCAACGACCTCTGATACCCGCCCGCCGTCGCGAAGCGGATGCCGCTAGCGCTCGTCCTGCTCGATCGTGCGGAGGAGCGCGTGGGAGTCTTCGAGACTCGCGACCAGCATCCGCTTCGCAACGGTGAGCAGTTCGGCGACGCCGGCGTCACGGACCGCGTAGAAGATGGTGTTGCCCTCACGGCGGGTGACGACCACGCCGGCGCGGCGCAGCACACCGAGTTGCTGGGAGAGGTTGGAGAGCTCGGAGCCGAGCACCTCCGCGAGGCTGCCGACCGAGCGTTCGCCGCCGACGAGCTGTTCGAGCACTTGCACGCGCAGCGGATGCCCCAGCGACTTGAACAATTCGGCCTTGAGCTGGGCCATGGGCAATCCGGTCATCGGCACCGTTTGATTATATCGCCAATTTATAATGTTCTCAAATAGGTGGGGCCGGGCACGGAAAAGGCCCGCCCTGCCGAAGCAGAACGGGCCTTCCGTCTAACCGACTAACCTGGCGAGAGGTTGTCGGCAGAACCCTAAGACTACGCCTCGGTGGACACCGATGCGACCTCGACGACGGATTCGGCGGACGCCGACTCGTCTTCGAGGACCGGGGCGAGCGACAGCTTGCCACGGTCGTCGATCTTGGTGATCTCAACGAGGACCTTCTGGCCGACTCCGAGCACGTCTTCGACGTTCTCGACGCGCTTGCCACCGGCGAGCTTGCGGACCTCGCTGATGTGCAGCAGGCCGTCCTTGCCGGGGAGGAGCGAGACGAAGGCGCCGAACGCGGCGATCTTCACGACGGTTCCGAGGAACTGCTCGCCGACCTCCGGGTTGGTCGGGTTCGCGATCGCGTTGACCTGGGCACGGGCGGCCTCTGCCGAGGGGCCGTCCACGGCGCCGATGTACACGGTGCCGTCTTCCTCGATCGAGATGTCTGCGCCGGTCTCGTCCTGGATCGCGTTGATCGTCTTGCCCTTCGGGCCGATCAGCTCTCCGATCTTGTCGACGGGGATCTGGACGCTGATCACGCGGGGCGCGGTCGGTGCCATCTCGTCGGGCTTGTCGATGGCGGCGTTCAGCACGGCGAGGATGGTCGTACGAGCATCCTTGGCCTGCGTGAGCGCACCGGCAAGCACAGAGGCGGGGATGCCGTCGAGCTTGGTGTCGAGCTGGATCGCGGTGACGAACTCGCTCGTGCCTGCGACCTTGAAGTCCATGTCGCCGAGGGCGTCTTCCGCACCGAGGATGTCGGTCAGGGCCGCGTAGCGGGTCTTCCCGTCAACGGTGTCGGAGATGAGGCCCATCGCGATGCCCGCGACCGGGGCGCGCAGCGGCACACCGGCGTTGAGCAGGGACAGGGTGGACGCACAGACGGAACCCATCGAGGTCGAGCCGTTGGAGCTCAGCGCCTCGGAGACCTGACGGATGGCGTACGGGAACTCCTCGCGCGACGGCAGCACGGGGACCAGGGCACGCTCAGCGAGCGCTCCGTGGCCGATCTCGCGACGCTTCGGCGTGCCGACCCGGCCGGTTTCACCGGTGGAGTACGGCGGGAAGTTGTAGTTGTGCATGTAGCGCTTCTTGGTGACCGGGCTCAGGGAGTCGATCGTCTGCTCGAGCTTGAGCATGTTCAGCGTCGTGACACCCAGGATCTGGGTCTCGCCGCGCTGGAAGATCGCCGAACCGTGCACGCGGGGGATGATCGCGACCTCGGCGTCGAGCGGGCGGATGTCCGCAAGCCCACGGCCGTCGATGCGAATGCCCTCGTTGAGCACGCGGGAGCGCACGACGAGCTTGGTGACCGACTTGTACGCGGCGGAAACCTGGCCTGCTGCGCTCGCGTCGAGCTCGCCGGCTTCGATCTTCGCGGCGATCGCCGTCTTGACGCTCGCCTTGAGGGCGTCGTCAGCGTTCTGACGGTCGACCTTGTCGGCGATCTGGTAGACGTTCTTCAGCTCGTCATAGGCGAGCGCGGCAACGGCGTCGTAGGTGGCGGGCACGTACGGCGGGAACACCGGGTAGTTGCCTGTCGGCTTCGCGGCCGCGGCTGCGACCTTCTGCTGCGCCTCGATGAGCTGCTTGATGAAGGGCTTCGAGGCTTCGATGCCCTCGGCGATGACCTCTTCGTTCGGCTTGATGGCGCCGCCCTGGATCAAGGTCCAGGCGTTGTCGGTGGCTTCGGCCTCGATCATCATGATCGCGACGTCTTCGCTGCCATCGGCATCCGTCACAACGCGGCCGGCGACGACCATGCTGAACACGGCCTCTTCAACCTGCGAGTGCTTCGGGAACGCGACCCACTGGCCGGAACCGTTCTGGTCGGGGATGAGCGCGACGCGGACGCCACCGATCGGGCCGGAGAACGGCAGGCCGGCGATCTGGGTCGACATCGACGCGGCGTTGATCGCCAGCACGTCGTAGTACTCGTCCGGCGCGATGGCGAGGACGGTGACGACGACCTGGATCTCGTTGCGGAGTCCGTCGACGAACGACGGGCGCAGCGGCCGGTCGATCAGGCGGCAGGTGAGGATCGCCTCGGTCGACGGGCGACCTTCGCGACGGAAGAAGCTGCCCGGGATGCGGCCGGCAGCGTACATACGCTCCTCGACATCGATGGTCAGCGGGAAGAAGTCGAAGTTTTCCTTGGGCTGCTTGCTCGCGCTCGTGGCGGACAGCAGCATCGTCTCTTCGTCGATGTATGCGGCGGCAGAACCCTGCGCCTGCTGGGCGAGACGGCCGGTCTCGAAGCGGATCGTGCGAGTGCCGTACTTGCCGTTGTCAATAACGGTTTCGGCGAACGTGATTTCTGGACCCTCCATATGGGGGTTCTCTCCTTTTGTGTTTGCTTCTCGCCATTCCGGCGATGAAGACTTGCGCACCCGTATGGCGCGCAAGGCGTGCGGACAATCCATAGATTGGCCTCGCCAAGTCTAACAGAGCGCTCTTGCTCCGGATCTGCGCTTAAACGGCGGCGTCGAAGACCGGGCCGTCGACGCAGACGAGGGGACCCTCGACCGCGGGATCCGTGCGGACCGGGGCCGCGCATCCGTGGCAGTAGCCGAGCCCGCACGCCATGTGCGCCTCGAGGGAGGCCTGCACGGGCACGCCCCATTCGGCGCCGAGTTCTGCGGCGAGCCGGGTGAGGACGCCGGCGCCGCAGACGAAGACGACGTCGGGCGGACCGGCGGCGAACTCGCGGCGCAGGAGAGCCCCGAGTGCGGGAAGGTCGGCGGTGCCCTCCGCGTCGGTGACCGGGATGAAGCGCGCACCGAGTTCGGCGCATTCGGCGGAGCCGATGAGGCTCCCCCTGGTGCGTCCGCTCGCGACGAGCGTCGCCTCGATGCCGCGGGCCGCCGCATCCTCGACCGAACCCATCACGGCGCACACGCCGACGCCGCGGCCGATCATCAGCGCCCGGCGGGTTCCGGACGGGAACTCGAAGCCGCGGCCGAGCGGCCCGGTCACGAGCAGCCGCTGCCCCGGGTTGACCGCGGCGAGTGCGGTCGTGCCGCGGCCGGCGACGCCGTAGATGACCTCGATCGTGCCTCGCTCGGGGTTCCGGCGGTGGATCGCCATCGGGCGTGGCAGCAGGATCCGCTCTCCACCGTGCGGCGGGACCGTGATCATCAGGAACTGCCCGGCGAGCGCGGTTGCCGCGATCGTGCCGCAGGACAGGGTGAGCCGGTGGTAGCGCTCGCGCACGACCTCGTGATTGACAACCGTCGCCTCGTCCCAGACCGGCTCGGGGCGCGGCCCGGCCTCTGCGGGGCGCACGGACAACAGGCCGTCGAGGGCTGCGGCATCCGCTGCGGCGAAGGCGGCCTGCCTGGCGAGCGCCGCCCGGGTCTCCGCAGCGGTCGGCGGGGTCTTCATCGGGCTCATTGGGCTCTCCAGAGGTCGATGAGATCGCGGATGCCGGTGACCCCGTCGTCCGCGCAGCGCTGCTGCAGGGTGCGCACGATCTCGACCATCGCGAACGGGCGGGCGAAACTGGCGGTGCCGACCTGCACGGCGGACGCACCGACCGAGAAGTAGTCGAGGGCGTCGTCCGCGGTCTCGATGCCGCCGCAGGCGATCACCGGGATGTCGACGGAGCGGGCGGCGAGCCAGACCAGCCGGAGCACGATCGGCCGGATCGACGGCCCGGAGAGGCCGCCGATGACGTTGCCGATCGCGGGGGCGCGGGTGTACGCCTCGAGCGGCAAGGCGGGGATCGAGTTGGCGACGCAGACGGCGTCTGCGCCTGCTGCCTGGGCGGCCTGGGCGCACTCGGCGATCGAGGAGGCGAGGACGGGGAGCTTGACGATGATCGGCTTGTCGGTCTCGAGCCGCACCGCAGCGACCGCGCTCTCGATGGCGTCCGGGTCCGAGCCGATGTCGGTGCCGTCGCGGTCGAGGTTGGGGCACGAGACGTTGAGCTCGAAGGCGTCGCCTGCCGTGCCGAGGTCGCGCACGACGGGGGCGTACCCGGCAGGCCGGTGCGCGCCGACGCTGATGATCACAGGCGGGCCGAGGGCGGCGTAACGCGGGTGCAGTTCGGCGAGGTAACCGGCGGCGCCGCGGCTCGGGATGCCGACGCTGTTGACCATGCCGGCCCGGATCTCGGTGAGCCGGTGCGCCGGGTTGCCGCCGCGCGGCACGCCGAAGACGGTCTTGGTCACGACGGCGCCGAGCTCGTCGACGGGGATGAGCCGGCCGAGGGCGGGTCCGAAACACCCGGAGGCGGGCATCATCGGGTTCCTGAGGCGCAGGCCGCCGATGCTGACGCTGAGGTCGACCGTGGCGACGG
>NZ_JASJXJ010000186.1:0-6441 GCF_035018685.1 Cryobacterium sp. RTC2.1 | reverse complement strand
CGTGCCGACCGCGACGGACCCGGCGGCCTGCCAGAAGACGTTCTTCGCGAGCGCGCCGCCGGTGAGGGTGACCCGGGTGGCGGATGCCTGGGTGATGTTGCCCGAGATCTGGAAGATGAACACGTCGGTCGGGCCGCCGTTGAGGGTGACGTCACTCGTGATGGTCACGCCGGTGTTCCACTTGTAGAGCCCGGGAGCCAGGGTGAGGCCGCCGATCTCGCCGGCGCCGAGGTCGATCGCATCCGGCAGGGTGCGACCGGCGGCATCGGTGTACGCGGTGCCCATGTCGCCGACGGCGGTCGTGAGCAGGCTCGGGGCGGTGATCTCGCAGGCGGGGCCCGCGGCATCCACGGAGTAGATCAGGCCGGTCACCTCGGGGCAGCTCAGGTGGATGGCGGCACCGGTGATGGGGCTCGCCCCGACGTTTCCCGTGATGGCCGAGGCGTAGACATCCGTCACGCCCGTCTTGGAGAGGATCGCGAAGGTGCCGGCGAGGCCGAGCGAGACGGGCGCGCGCACGGAGCCGACCGGGACGGCGGCGGAGGCGGAGCTGGCCCCGGTGGTGGTGGCGCCGACCGTGCCGACCGCCGCGAGGGCGATCGCGACCAGGAGGACGGGCAGCCACTTTCGGGCCGGCGTGGTGGTACTGGTTTCGGTGGGTGTCTGGTCGAATGCGGTCATGGTGATTCCCTTTGTTCCCGTCAGCCCGGGTCCGCGACTGCGGAGCCGGGGCAGGGCCGTCGCACGCGGCGGTCCCCGGAGCTCCATCCGGGTTACGCTCGCTGGCGGAAGTGTGCCGGGAATGCACCTCTCCAGCCACCGGGGCAGACGGGTACCGCACCTGGAACAGGTGCCCTCAGTAGCTGGAATCCAACGAATCGAATCTGTCTAACCCCCAGACTAGGGCCAGAATCCGTCGGCCCTGGACCGGGGAGTGCTGTCCGGGTGAATTCGCGAGGAACACCCGGCGCCGGCGCACCCCTGAGCCCTCGACACCTGGGGTACTAGCCGCTGCCCTGACCTAGCAGTAGGTTGCCGAGAGCGGATGCCGTCGGCGCCACGAGACGCCGGGTCGCGGCTTTCGAGGTCGCGTCAGGAGTTGTCATGTCAGAGCGTCATGTGGTCTGGTTCGAAGAGATCGGCCTCGCCGACATCCCCCAGGTCGGCGGGAAGAACGCTTCCCTCGGCGAAATGGTCGGCTCGCTCTCCGGCCAGGGGGTGCGGGTGCCCGACGGTTTCGCGACGACGGCGGATGCCTACCGCGCGTTCATCACGGAGAACGGGATCGAGTCGGCCCTGCGCCAGGCCCTCGACAGCTACCACTCCGGCGAGGCGACTCTGCGGGTCACGGGCGAGAGCCTGCGCGAGTTGTTCCTGAACGGGGAATTCCCCGAGGACACGGCCGCGGGCATCCGCTCGGCCTACCGGGAACTGTCTGCCCGCTCCGGGCAGCAGAACCTCGCCGTGGCGGTGCGGAGCAGCGCGACCGCGGAAGACCTGCCGGACGCGAGCTTCGCCGGGCAGCAGGAGACCTTCCTGAACGTGACGGGGGAGCGGGACCTGCTCGCCGCCTGCCGCCGCTGTTATGCGAGCCTGTTCACCGACCGGGCGATCAGCTACCGCGAAGTCAAGGGCTTCGACCACCTCGACGTGGCACTCTCGATCGGGGTGCAGCGGATGATCCGCTCCGACCTGGGCGGGTCCGGGGTGATGTTCTCGATCGACACCGACACCGGGTTCCCGGGTGCCGCCGTGATCAGCGCGGCCTGGGGACTCGGCGAGACCGTGGTGCAGGGCGCCGTCGACCCCGACAAGTACCTCGTGTTCAAGGCGCTGCTCGCCGACCCCGGGCTGACCCCGATCATCGAGAAGACCCTCGGCGCCAAGGCGACCAAGATGGTCTACGCCGCCGGCGGCAGCGCCCGTACCCGGGTGATCGACACTCCGCTGCGGGAGCGGAACGCGTTCGTGCTGAGCGACGCTGAGATCGTGCAGCTTGCCCGCTGGGCCGTGATCGTGGAAGACCACTATGGCCGGCCGATGGACATGGAGTGGGCCAGGGACGGCGTCACCCAGGAGCTGTACATGGTGCAGGCGCGGCCGGAGACGGTGCAATCGCAGGCGAGCGGCACCGTCTTCACCGTGAGCAGGCTGCTCGAGAGCGGGCCCCTCATCGTCTCCGGCGTCGCGATCGGTGACAGCATCGCGACCGGAACCGCGTGCGTGATCCGCGACCCGGCCGACATCGACAACTTCATCGACGGCGCGATCCTCGTCACCGAGATGACCGACCCCGACTGGGTTCCGATCATGACCCGGGCATCGGGCATCGTGACCGACCACGGCGGGCCGACCAGTCACGCCGCGATCGTCAGCAGGGAGCTCGGCGTGCCCGCGGTCGTCGGCACCGGCACCGGAACCGACCTGATCCACAACGGCGCCGAGATCACGCTCTCCTGTGCAGAGGGCGACGAGGGCTTCGTCTACGCAGGCACCCTCGACTTCGAGACCGAGGAGGTGGACCTCGGCACGGTGCCGACGACGCGCACGAAGCTGATGGTGAACATCGCGAGCCCCGCCGCCGCGTTCGAGTGGTGGCGGTTGCCGGCCGCGGGCGTTGGCCTGGCCCGGATGGAGTTCATCATCAACAACCTGATCACCATCCACCCGATGGCGCTCGTGCACCCGGAGCGGGTCACCGACCGGGCCGCGCTCCGGCGCATCCACGAACGCACCCGCGGCTTCGCCGACCCGCAGGAGTACTTCGTGCAGACCCTCGCGCTCGGCATCGCGAAGCTCACCGCGCCGTACTACCCCGACCCGGTGATCGTGCGGATGAGCGACTTCAAGACCAATGAGTACGCGCACCTGCTCGGTGGCGGAGCGTTCGAGCACACCGAGGAGAACCCGATGATCGGCTTCCGCGGCGCCTCCCGCTACTACGACGACCGCTACCGCGAGGGGTTCGCGCTCGAATGCCGGGCGATCAAGCGGGTGCGTGAGGAGATCGGCTTCACCGACGTGATCGTGATGGTGCCGTTCTGCCGCACCGTGGCCGAGGCCGACAAGGTGCTCGCGGTGATGGCCGCGAACGGGCTGACCCGCGGCGAGAACGGCCTGCAGGTGTACATGATGTGCGAGATCCCCGCGAACGTGATCCTCGCCGAGAAGTTCGCGACCCGGTTCGACGGCTTCTCGATCGGGTCGAACGACCTCACCCAGCTCGTGCTCGGCGTCGACAGGGACGCCGGCGAGCTCGCCGGCCTCTTCGACGAACGTGACGAAGCGGTCAAGCGGATGATCAGCGAGGCCATTCGCAAGGCTCACGCCGCCGGGATCAAGATCGGCATCTGCGGGCAGGCGCCGAGCAACTACCCGGACTTCGCGGCCTTCCTGGTGCGCGAGGGCATCGATTCGATCTCGCTCAATCCGGACAGCTTCCTGAAGACGGCGAGCATTGTCGCCGAGGCCGAGGGGCTGCTCGACACCGTATGACGGCCGGCTCCTGCGGTGCGGCGTCAGCCCTTGCTGTCGTCGTACTGCTCGAGCACGGCCTGCTCGTATTCGTACTCGGCTGCCTCGGCCGCGGCCTTCGCCTTGGTCACCCGCTGGCTGATCGCGTGCTCCGACTTCTCCAACCGGCGCGCCTCGAGCGGGCTGGAGCTCTCAAGGAGGTCCTCGAGGGTGTCCGGGTCGAGGTGCATGGCCTCGATCGCATCGGCCTCCGACCGGGCGACGGCCGCCTTGCTGCGCAGCAGTCGCACCCGCGCATCCTTCGCGTCCTGCCGCTTCGCCGCCTCGGCGTTCGCAATGTCCTCGTCACTCCCGAAGCGTTCGATGCGCTTGTCCTGGCCAGTGTCACTCATGATGCCTCCCCGTCTCCGTGGCATCGTAGCGCGGCAGCGGCGATGGGGAAACGGCCCCGAGCGGGTGACGCCGGGTCGGGTGGCGTCGGGGGTCAGCATGGAGCGGGTGGTGTGGCTGTCGCCGGTCCGGCGGGCGTCAGCGGCGCTGGTTGCCGCGGCCGCTGGTCCAGAGCCAGCGGGCCCTGGCGGTGGCGATTCCGCCGGCGGCAAGGGCGACGATCGCCACCGGAACCGCCACGCCCACGAAGGCGTTGTGGTTCACGGCGTTGAAGTAGAGAACCCCGAGCGCGATCGCACAGCAGACGAAACCGGCGATCCCGCACATCGAAAATGTCCAGTCCTTGAGGCTGCGCATGGCTCAGGCCTCCACGGAGAACTGGGCGAGTTTCGCGCGCAGGTCGGCGTCGCTCGGCTCGACGAGGTGGCTCGCGTCGGGGAACACGATCACGGGGATCCGGGTGCGTCCACTGATCGCCTGGGCGCGGTCGGCGCCGTCCGCGACGGCCTCAAGGTCGACGTAGTCGTAGTCGAGGTCCAGTCCGTCGAGCACCTTCTTCGAGCGGCGGCAGTCGCCGCACCACTCCGCGCCGAACAGGGTGATGCGGGGGTCGAGGGGCACGGATGCTGTCGCTGCGGTCATCCGCCGATCTTACGTGGCCGCGCTGGGCATCCGCTTGCCGGGGAGCTCGGGTGAGCGGTGACAGGTGGCTCATAGGTTGGCCCGTTCGGGGGCTTTTTTCCGACCGAATCGGGCCTTATACAGTGTTAGGTTCGAATCAGCGACAGACAGTCGGGGGGCTGAAGGTGGACTCGAAGGCGGCAGCACCACGTGTGCGTGTGGCTTCGGCAGCGCCCGTTCGCGGCACCATGCCGCCATCCACCGAGGTCACCGCCACGCTCAGCGCCACGCTCACCGTCGCCGAGCTGCTCGCCGCGTGCGAACAGTCGCGCGCCGACGGCCGGCACCTCGAGGGGGCCGCAGAGGCCGAACAGGTGCTCGCGACCGCGGACATCACGGCCGCCGAGCAGGGTCGGGCCCGCGAGCTCTTGTCGCTGCACCGGTTGCGGCTCGGCGAAGTGGAGGCAGCTGTTCAGAACGGGCTGCTCGCGCTCGAATACCTGACCCGCTCGGGCGAGCTCTTGCGGCGGTCCCAGATGCACTGCACCCTCGCGCTCGCCTTCCACGAGACGGGCCTGCATGAGCCTGCGCTGCGCCACGTGCTCGGGGCCCTCTCCTCGTCCCGGGCCAGCGGTAGCCCGCTCGCCGAGTTCTGGGCGCTCAGCCGCTCGTCGATGGTGCACGTCGGAACCGGGGACTCGCCGCGGGCCCTCGAACTGGGCCGGCAGGCACTCGACCTGTCCCGGCTGCTCGACGACGATGAGGCCCGATTTGCCGGGCTCAACAACCTCGGCGACACCTGCCTCGAATTCGCGCGCACCCAGGCCACCCTCGGCCTCGAGGCGACGGATGCGCTCGGCGAGGCCCTCGAGAACGTGCAGCAGGCCGCGGCGCTCGCCCACAGCCAGGGACACACCTTCTGGGAGACCATCGCGCGCACGAACCTCGGCAGCATCCTGATCGAGCTGGGCCGGTATGCCGAGGCGCGCGAACAGATCGGCCTCTCCCAGAGCCTGGCGACGGCCAACGGCTACCGGAACCTGGAACTCGACAACGGGACCCAGCTGGCCGAGATCACGCGCTTCGAGGGCCACGTCGACGAAGCGATCCGGATGATGGTGGCCCTGCTGGCCGACCGCTCCGTCGAGGAGGACCCGGCCAGGCTCACCCGGCTGCACCGGGGCCTCGTGGAGATGTGCAAGGAGATCGGTGAATTCGAGCGGGCACTCGACCACGCCGAAAAGCTGCACGAGCTGACCCTGCGCCTCACTCGGCAGACGGCGGGGCTGCAATCCCGGATGCTGATTAACACTCTCGAGATCGAACATGCCCGCCACGAGACCGAACGGTCGCAGCTCGAGGCACAGGTGCTGCGCATCCGCGCGGAGAAGCTCGACCAGCAGGCCCACACCGACCCGCTCACCCTATTGCCGAACCGGCGAGCGCTCGACCGGCAGCTGCCCGCGCTGATGCGCCGCGCGCACGACCGCGCGCAGCCGCTCTGCGCGGCGATGGTCGACCTCGACCACTTCAAACGGGTGAACGACGCCCACGGTCACGCCGCAGGCGACCGGGTGCTGGCCGCGATGGGCACGATCCTGACGGCTGCCATCCGCGACAGCGACCTCGCGGTGCGGCTCGGCGGCGAGGAATTTCTGCTGGTTTTCGGCGATGCAACCCCGGCCGACGCCGCGAAGGCCTGCGAGCGTCTTCTCGTGGCGGTGAGCGGCTTCCCCTGGGACGATGTGGCCCCGGGACTGACCTGCACCGTGAGCATCGGCCTGGCCGTGCGGAACACCGGCGAACGCACCGCGCACTGGCTCGCCCGCGCCGACAAGGCCCTCTACGCGGCCAAGCGCGCCGGCCGCAACCGCGTCGAGTCCGCGCCGCAGTAGCCGTGAGGTGTCGCACATCGACGTTTGAGGGCACTAGGAAGGTCGATTTGCGACACCTCAC
>NZ_JASJXJ010000185.1:0-6532 GCF_035018685.1 Cryobacterium sp. RTC2.1 | reverse complement strand
CTTTCGGGCTGAGGTTCTGAGGTATTTTCAGTTGTCACACCGGTCACTCTACGGACCACCACCGACATTCCCGGGGCATCCGCCACCCCACAAGCCACCTGTGGAATACCCGGTCAAAGAAGATTTCTGTGGACAACTTCTCCCCAAGGCCCTCCAGCCACACCGGGAGGAGGTCGCGATGACCGGCGACGGGGTCGACGACGCGCCCGCGCTTCGTCGAGCGGACGTCGGACTGGCAAGGGGGATCAAGGGCACGAAGCGACGAAGGAAGCGGCAGGCATCGTGCTCGCCGACGACAACTTCGCCACCATCCAGAGTGCAGTTCACGAAGGCCGTCGCATCCGCGACAACCTGCAGAAATCCATCGTCTTCATTCTGCCCACGACCGCAGCCGAGTCTCTGGTGCTCCTGCTCGCCGTGCTGTTCGGATTCGCGCTGCCGCTCCAACCGACGCAGATCCTGTGGGTCAACCTGATCACGGCCGCGACCGTCGGGGTGTTCTTCCTCGAGCAGGGAATCGGGTCCACCACCGTGGAAGCGCAGACCGCGGCCGCGACCATGCCCACCTTCAGCCGGCTCGCGTTCCTGTTCACTTCCCGGTTCCTCCGGGCGTCGAGCCTCACCCTCTGCACGCCATTCATGAACCTCTGGTTCAGCTCGACGCCGATCGGGGTTCGCGAATGGGCGTACACGCTGGGACTTTCCGCCGTCATCTTCCTGCTCGTGGAAGTGAACAAGGCGATCGGACGGGCGCGCGCGGGCCGGGCCTCGCGGGTCGCTGTCCCGTGACCGGCTGCTGAGCGCACTGCGGCATAATCAGGAACACGGAGACGCGGGTGTGCAAGAAGCGCCACCACGCACCGCGTCCTGATCGGTCGCAGGGGTGGGTCCGGCAGGTGCGGTAGCCAGGTCTACGCCAGTCAGTCTTTTCATCGAGGGGGATGTCCATGGCAATTCGAATCACGAGCACGTCAACGAAAATCGCCTACGTGACGAGCGGTGGCGTTCTCGTCATTCTCGGGTCGGCCCTGACGATCGGTCTCCCGGTGCCTGTTGCGTCCGTCGCGGCAGCCGTCCTTGCGCTGGTCCTGGTCGTCTTTGCTGCGAGAACCTTTCGCGCCGAGGACGAACCGGTCGAACAGAGGCGCCCGTGGTGGAAGATGACGGCGCACCGGACATCCGGTGTCGTGTTTGCACTCCTGTTCGGTTCCCAGGCGATCTACGTGCTTATCGCTTTTGTCAGTCGGCCGGAATCGGGGGGCCTGATGGTTCCACTGGTCACGAACATCTTGATCGCGATGATGTTCGCTTTCTCGTCGATGCGGCTGGGAACGACATCACCCGCGACCGCGTCGCGTAACCAGTAAGGCCACCTGCATCGGTACCTGAGGCCGCCCGGTTCCTCGCCCACGTCGCCACTTTTCTTGAGTGAGACCACCCTGTCGCTGCGCACAATGGCATACACTCATCGAGGGGAACCAAACAAACGGGGAAACCGGTTTTTTATTGGATGGCATCGGCGTTCGCTGAAAGGCGCATCGCCGGCGTCTGTGCCGTCGGGGGTCGGTGAGCACGGAGTCGAACTCGCGTTCGGCCGGTGCCGCGCTCACCGAAAAAACATCTGGGGGGAAGTTTGAAACAATCAACTCGCGCGCAGCTGGTGGACATTTCAACAGCACTCGTCATCGCCGGTTGCGTATTCGTGCCGCTCTTCTGGCTCGGCTACGCAGTGGGGCCGATTCTCGGTATTTCGGTGTTGTTGGCCATCGGTGTCCTGATGATTCGGTCGGCGCTCAGATCGGAACCCAACCCAGAGGCGCTGATCGAGCCGGAGTGAGGGTGCCGGACGGGGATGCAGAGGTGCCGTCGGGTCCATGTTCGATGCGGAATCGCCAGGAGGCGCACCATGACCGTGAAACAAGAGCGCGCCGTACTCACTCGCGAGAAGATTATCGCGGGGGCTGCGGACGTCTTCTATCGCCAGGGTTTCGGCGGGGCCACGCTCTCGGACATCACGGCCGCCGCCGGAGTGACCAAGGGCGCGCTGTACTTTCATTTCCAGTCCAAGGAGCACGTCGCCCTCGCCGTGATCGAAGCGGAACACGAGATCGCGACAGCTGCCGCGACGGCGATACTCGACACGACAACCGGGCCGCTTGAGTCGATGCTCAGGCTCTGCAGCGATCTGGCCGGACGATTGACCACCGACCCCATCGTCCGTGCCGGCATCCGCCTCACAACCGAAACCTCGACTTTCGATCGGTCGATGGCGCGACCATACGAAGATTGGCTTGCGACCTTCGAGGCACTGACTCTGGCCGCCACGGAGGCCGGCGAACTCCGCGCAGGCACCGACGCCGAGAAGCTGGCGCACTTCATCATTCCCGCTTTCACGGGGGTCCAGATGGTTTCTGATGTCTTCACCGAACGTGCCGACCTCCGTCGACGCGTACGGGAAATGTGGGAGATTCTCTTGCCCGCAATCGTGCCTCCCGAAAATCAGAATTCAATCGAGTGGATGCTGGAAGCGGCATTCCCGATTCGATAAGGTCTCAGTCGTGAACCGACACGACGACTGCACTCCCGAGCACACTCCGGGGAACGCACGAGAGCGATTCCCGGTGCGCACGCCCACACCGTTGTCGGGGCCGGGACGGTGGCGGAGAGAGCCCGAGCGCTGCCTGCATTCCTTTTCGACGCCGGAGGAGTACGTTGCGATCATGCAGCGGACGGGAGTGAATCGTGGTTGCGACCAGAATCGCGGGTATGACCCCGATGCCTGATCTGTTTGCCGTGGCTGCGGATGCACTGAACGCCCTGACCGGGCAGGAGGCGCGTCTGTACGAGCCGCTCCTGGCGGCGTTGCCCGTGGACGGGGCATCCGTCTCGACGTTCGGCGATATTCTTGCCGCTGAAACGATTTCGGCCAGTGACGCCCAGTCGTTTCGTCTCGACGAGTTGCAATTCGATCTTGGCGAGGGCCCCTGTTGGGACGCACTGCAGACTGCGGCTCCGGTCCTCGAGCCTGATATTCGCAAACGGCCGAACCGGACCTGGCCGGCCTTTTCGGAAGCGATCCTTGCAGATGACCTCGGTGCGGTCTTTGCTTTTCCCCTGATCCTGGGGCCTTTGCGCATCGGTGCGATCGATCTGTATACCAACCGCCCCTATCGCCTCAGCTCGCAGAGCGTCCAGCAGATTTCGAGCCTTGCGACCGTGGTCAGTCGTCTGGTCCTCTCTCGAGCCATCAGACTGTCCCACACCGAGATCGAAAACGAGACCGACAGTGCCACTCGCCAGAAATTCTCTCGTCGCGAGATCCATCAAGCCACCGGAATGGTCCTGGCTCAACTGAGAATTCCTGCCGCGGATGCCCTCCTCGTCATGCAGGGCCATGCTTTTGCGGCTGGCCGGTCAATGGCCGAGATTGCGGCAGAAATCATTGACCGCCGATTGAGTTTCGCGGTAATCGAGAGCCAGATCGAAGGGTCCCATGATTGATGGAACGAGAGAGGACCGTTTAATCGACACGTTCGCGACCCTTGCCGACACGCTTGTGGCCGACTACGACGTGGTGGATCTCCTGCAGACCCTGGTCGAGAGTTGCACTGATCTCTTCGATATTGCGGCCGCTGGAATTCTTCTGGCCGACGCCGATGGCGAATTGGAAGTTGTCGCTTCGACGAGCGAGGCCAGCAGACTTGTCGAGGTCATGCAACTGAGCGCTCGGGCGGGCCCCTGCGTGGAATGCTTTGTCACCGGTGCCGTCGTATCCCTGACGGACGTAGAGGAGAGTCCGCCCGCGTGGCAGCGTTTTCGGGACAGCGCACGCGAGCAGGGTTTTGCCGCGGTCTTCGCCACACCGTTGCGGCTGCGGGAGACGACAATCGGTGCCCTCAACCTGCTGTCGAATGTTCCGGGTGCACTTCGCCAGCAGGACGTGCGGGCCTCCCAGGCGCTGGCCGACGTTGCCACGATCGGAATCCTGCAGGAGCGTACGCTCCGGGAAAGCATGTCGGTCCGGGAACAGCTGACAAACGCGTTGACCTCCCGGGTGGTCATTGAGCAGGCCAAGGGCGTACTTGCGCACTCCCGAGGCGTGTCGATGGAGGAAGCGTTCACCCTGCTGAGGACGTATGCCCGGGCAAACCGCCTGCTGCTCTCAAGCGTCGCCCAAGGTCTTGTCGAACAAACACTCGTGATCTGAGCGGGCATCCCGCCGACCGTCTGCACGCTGAACCACGAGGAGAGGGATGTCCATGGACTTCGAGCAGGTCATTTCGGCCGGCGTGCAGGTCGTCGAGGCTGCCGGTGCAATCATCATGGTGCTCGGTGGGGCCCTGGCTTTCGCGGTCGCCCTTCCGCGCGTGCTGCGGAGCTCCACCCGTGCCCAGGCGTACGTGGGCCTCCGTCGTGACCTGGGCCGGGCCATCCTCCTCGGCCTCGAGGTCCTGATCGTGGCCGACATCATCCGGACCATCCTCGTCGAACCGACCGTCCAAAGCGTCGTCGTCCTCGCCGTGATCGTCGTGATCCGCGTTGTGTTGAGCTTCTCGCTCGAAGTCGAAATGGACGGGGTATGGCCGTGGTCACGCTGGCGGGTCGATCCCGTCTCCCCGGTCACCCCGCAGCCGCCTGCTCAGTAGCCTGCGCCGTAGCCCCGTGGCGGTCGGGTCACGAGCACGCCACACCAGGTGGCGTGGCTGCTTCAGACCCGGGTCATGCCGTCGCCCAGGATCAGGGCACCGAGCATCAGGGCCACGACAACCGTGACGGTCTGGGACGGATTGATGATGCGCTTCTTGAGCGCCACGAGGGGTTTGATCATCGTCTGCGGGGACGCCAGCGTGAGGATCACAGGGACCGCGACACTGGACACCCCGATGACCGTGTAGACGAGGATGCAGATCACCAATTCGGCAAGCGGGAGCGCGTGCGCGCTGAGGGCGAGCCCCGCTGCAGTGCCGAGAACGAGGGCCTTCGGCCGGATATTGAGCACAAGTCCGACCCCGGCGCAGGACACGGGCCCGAGGGTCGCGATCCGGTTGAGCCAGGCGGGTTCGGCCAGCCGGGGAGGGGACGGATGCAGGAGTTTCCACACGCCGGACCCGATCAGCACGGCGCCGAGAACGATCTCCGTCCAGCCGATGGCCGGCTGGAGGGCAGTCATGTCGGCCGGGGGAAGCCAGGTCAGTGTGGCCGTGAACACGGCCGTAACGACGATGAGCCCGACGATCCAGCCCGCGAGGAAGGCGGGGGCCGACCAGCGCTGTTTCGGAGACAGAAGCAGCAGCACCGTCACGAGGAGCGGGGTGGTGCTGAGCGCGACCGCGAGTGCAAGCGGGAGCAGCCGTCCGATTGTGGCGAGCATGGGAGCGCCTCACCCCTCGTGCCCGGGCTCCGGCGCTTGCGTGGCTGTCGGGCGGGGAGATGAGGGTGGCTTCGCTTTCCGCGCATTCTTGCCTGCGACATCGGCCGCCTTCAGGAGACGTCGGGTCTCGACTGTCGGGCCGAATGCCGGCCTGACCCACGCGACGTCGGGATCGGAGTCGACGAGGAACGTTCGGGCGAGCAGGGTGAGGGGGATAGCGAGGATGGCGCCGATGGGCCCGATCACGACGGCCCAGAACAGCACGGAGAAGAAGGTGATGGTCTGGTTGAGGGAGACGGCGCTGCCGACGGCCTTGGGCTGGATGATTGACTGCACGCCGCCGTTGATCACGCCGTAGACGATGATCACGGCGATCACGGTCGGCCAGCCGCCGACAAGATAGCCGAACACGACGGGCGGGGTGATGGCGAAGAAATAACCGATGTTGGGGATGAAACTGCAGAGGAAAGCCAGGAGCCCCCAGAGCAGGGCGGCGGGCACCTGGAGGATCCACAGCGCGATGGTGTTGAGAAATCCCTGCACCAACCCGAGCACGGTCGTGACGATCATGTAGCGGCGAACGTTCGCGGCGAAGACCTTGAGGGCATCGACGAGGCCCGGCCGGCGCTGGCTCAACTGCCCGAGAATGGTGTGCGCATAGGAAGCGTCCGAGGACATCAGGATCAGCATGGTCAGGACGATGACCAGGAAGCCGACGATGCCGAAGAAGCTGCCGAGGAAACCGCTGAGGTAGGGGACGAACCGGCTGGGCGTGAAGCCTTCCGTCATCGCCTGGATCTGCGAGTCGCCGATGCCGATCGTGTTGAGAAACTCGCCAAGGGAGACGCCGAGATCGTGGATCTCCGCGGCATAGCCAGGCAGCATCGAGACGAATTGGGAGATGGCCACGATGACGACATAGAAGAAGCCGGACAGCAGCGCGAAGACGACGAGGATCACCGAGCCGGTCGCGAGGCCGTGCGGCACGCCGCGCTTCTCCAGGCGTACCCGGACAGGATGAGCGCAGATGGACAGCACAAGAGTGAGCAGGACCGGCGCCAGAATGCCGCGGATGCTGCTCATCCCGATCGCCGTGATCGTGGCGGCTGCGAGGCCGACCAGGAGCAGCGTCCCGCGGGGATACCGGGGCAGGGGTGTGGG
>NZ_JASJXJ010000184.1:0-6565 GCF_035018685.1 Cryobacterium sp. RTC2.1 | reverse complement strand
GGGTCTTCACCGTGGAGACGCCGTCCGCGGTCGTGACCGCGGCGCTCGGGACGGTGAGCACGTTGGTGCGACGCTCGTAGACGATTTTGGCCGTGACGGCGACGCCGTCGTAGAGGCCGTCGGGGTCGCCGGTGACGGCGACGACGACGGGGTAGGTGACCGCTCCGGAGGTCGTCGACGGCAGGATGCCGACGGACTGCACGGTTCCGAAGAACGCGGTGCCGTCGTCGAGGGAGAGTTCGACCTGGTCGTTGACCGCGACGTTCGCGATGTCCGACTCGCCGATGGCGAGGGAGAGCGACCACGAGTCTGTTCCGACGATACTGAAGTCGGCCGTGCTCGTCGAGGTCGAGGCGGTCGAGGCGGTCGTGGCTCCCCCTGCCCCAGAACTGCCCGAGCTGCCCGAGGAGATCACGTCGCCGACGGCGACGTTGACCGCGGTGACGAGGCCGGCGGCGGGGGCGGTGAGGGTCGCACCGGCGACTGCGGCCTGCGCGGTCACGACGGCGGCCTCGTCGACGGCGACGGATGCCGTCTGGGCCGCGATCTGAGCGACGGCAGCGGCGGTTCCGTCGCTGTCGCTCACGCTCGTGGCGAGTTTCGCCTTCGCGGTCGCGAGCGTCGCCTGCGCTTCGAGCACGGCGGCGTCGAGGCTGAGCGTGTCGACGGTTGCGAGCACCTGGCCAGCGGTCACGGTGGTCCCCGCGACGACCGGCACGGCCGTGACGGTACCGGACACGGCGAAGCTGACCGAGTCGTTCACGGTCGGGGTCGCGGTGCCGTCGCTGTCGACGGTCTTCTGCATGGTCGTCAGGCTCGCTGCGGTGGTGATGGGAGCGGCGACCGTGGACTTGGTGTTCGCCGGAACGGCGAATCCGAACCAGTAGATGCTGCCGCCCGCGAGGGCGAGCACGATGACGCCGGCAACCACCCAGGTTCGTGGGCGGATGTGCGTGAGAAACTGTGGCCGTTTCATGGTCTCCTCGATAGCTCGTGCGCGGCTTCTGACTGCCGCGTCGGCAACGGTACGCAGCAGGGCTATGGCCGCGGCCTCCAGCGGCTATCAGTTCCCGATGAGCCCGGCATGCCCGGTGCGTGAGCCGGTGTGCGGATGCCGGGCGAAGCATCCGCCGATAACATTGCTGTCATGGCAGACTCAACGTTCGACATCGTCAGCAAGGTCGACCCGATGGAGGTCGACAACGCCCTCAACCAGGCCCACAAGGAAGTCGCGCAGCGCTACGACTTCAAGAACGTCGGCGCCTCGATCGAGATGAGCGGCGAGAAGGTGCTCATGAAGGCGAACTCGGAGGAGCGTGTCAAGGCGATCCTCGAAGTCTTCGAGTCCAAGCTCATCAAGCGCGGCATCTCGCTGCGCAGCCTCGACGCGGGCGACCCGTACGCCTCCGGCAAGGAATTCCGGATCGAGGCCTCGATGAAGGCCGGCATCGACCAGGAGAACGCGAAGAAGATCGGCAAGATCATTCGCGACGAGGGCCCCAAGGGCGTCAAGAGCCAGATCCAGGGCGATGAGCTGCGCGTGAGCTCGAAGAGCCGCGACGACCTGCAGGCCACGATGGCGCTGCTCAAGGGCAAGGACCTCGACGTCGCCCTGCAGTTCGTCAACTTCCGGTAGGCATCGGGGCATCCTTTTGACGCCGTTCCACAATATGGCGCTGATGAGCCCGGACACCACCGCAGCGGACGTCGACGCCCACCTCGCCGTGTTCGGCGAGGCGGTCAGCGAACTGCTCGGGTTCTAGGCCGAGGCGGTCACTGCTGCTGGCGCGACGGCGCGGGAGATGGCGACCATCTCGTCGCGGGGCACGACCTTGATCCGCACCCGGCCCTCGGCCGCGCCGAGCGCCTGCTCGTGCTGGTCGAGGCGGTGCCAGCCGTCGAGGTTCGTGTACTCGACGCCGCGTTCCTCGAGGAGCGCGACGACGCTCTCCTCCGACGGGGATTCGGGCCGCCACCAGTTGCCGAGATCGTTGATCAGGTGCCGCACGGTCTCCATCGCGTCGGACTTGGTGTGCCCGATCAGGCCGACAGGCCCGCGCTTGATCCACCCGGTCGCGTACACGCCGTAGAGCTGCTGGTTGGCGCTGCCCGCACCGGACGACGGGTCGCCCTTGGAGAGCACCTGCCCCTCGCGGTTCGGGATCACGCCGTGCTTCTTGTCGAACGGCACCCCGGGCAGCGGCGAGCCGAAGTACCCGACCGCGCGGTACACGGCCTGCACCGGCAGCTCGCGGATCTCCCCCGTGCCCACGACGCCGCCCTGGCCGTCCGGCGCTGTGCGTTCGTAGCGGATGCCGCCGACCCGGCCGGTGCCGTCGTCGACCAGTTCGAGGGGCTTGGCGAAGAAGTGCAGGTGCAGCCGGCGGCTCGCGCCCGCCTGCGGGTCCTCGGCGAGCTTGTGGGCGCGTTCGCGCCATTTGCCGAGCACCTTGTCGATCACGAAGACCTGCTTGTTGCTCGCAACGGCGGCGCGCGCGGCGTCGTCATAGTCGAAGTCCTCGTCGTAGACGACGATGTCGACGTCGGGCAGTTCGCCGAGCTCACGCAGTTCGAGGGGCGTGAACTTCACGGATGTCGGTCCGCGACGCCCGAAGATGTGCACGTCGGTCACGGGTGAGGCCTTGAGCCCGTCGTAGACGTTCGCCGGGATCTCGGTGGGCAGCAGGTCGTCCGCGTGCTTCGCGAGGATCCGAGCCACGTCGAGGGCCACGTTTCCGTTGCCGATCACGGCGACCTGCTTCGCTTCGAGCGGCCAGGTGCGCGGGTAGTCGGGGTGGCCGTCGAACCAGCTCACGAACTTGGCGGCGCCGTAGGAGCCGACGAGGTCGATGCCGGGGATCCTGAGGTCGGCGTCGCGCACGGCGCCGGTCGCGAAGATGACCGCGTTGTAGTGCTTCCTGAGGTCGTCGAGCGTGATGTCGACCCCGAAGCGCACGTTTCCGAAGATGCGGATGTCGCCGCGGTCGAGCACGTCGCGCAGGGCGGTGATGATGCCCTTGATGCGGGGGTGGTCCGGCGCGACCCCGTAGCGTACGAGCCCGTACGGCGCGGGGAGGTGGTCGAACAGGTCAATCGAGACCTCGAAGTTGCGTTCCGCCTTGAGCAGGATATCCGCGGCGTAGATGCCGGCCGGCCCTGCCCCGACGATCGCCAGGCGCAGCTTCGCGGGTTGCTGGTCGGTGGGGCGCTTCTCGGTCATGACGACCTTTCTAACTTGAACGCTCGACGATCGTGTCGGCGAATCGGGTCAGCGCCTTCTTGACGGACCCGTCGGGCAGGGGAGCGAGGGAAGCAACGGCGTCGTGTGCCCAGCCGTGGGCCTCTGAGAGGGTCTGCGCGGTCACCTCGTGGTCGCGCAGCGCGGCAATCGCGGAGTCGGCCGCCTCTGAGCGGGTGCCCTGGCTGCTCATGACGTCCCGCTCGAGCCGCTCGAGCAGGGCCGCGGATGCCGGCTCGTCGGCGGCGCGCTCGCGGAGCCTGAGCAGGGGCAGGGTGGCGACCCCGGCACGCAGGTCGGTGCCTGGCACCTTCCCGGTCGCCTCGGGCTGCGGGGACAGGTCGAGCACGTCGTCGATGAGCTGGAACGCGACGCCGATCTTCTCGCCGAAGCTCACGAGGGGCTGTTCGAATTCGTCGGGCGCATCCGAGAAGATGATGCCGGCCTGGGCCGCTGCCGCGATGAGCGAACCGGTCTTGTCGGCGAGCACCGAGATGTAGTGCTCGATCGGGTCGTCGCCCGCGTGCGGGCCGACGGTCTCGTGCAGCTGCCCCATGACGAGGCGTTCGAAGGTGTCGGCCTGCAGGCGGATGGCCCGCTCGCCGAGCTTGGCCATCAGCTGGCTCGCCCTGGCGAACAGCAGGTCGCCGGTGAGGATCGCGACCGAGTTTCCCCAGACCGTCTGGGCGCTCGGGACGCCGCGGCGCTGGCCGGAGTCGTCCATGACGTCGTCGTGGTAGAGCGAGGCGAGGTGGGTGATCTCGATCGCCGTCGACGCGGTCACGACGTCGGTGATCCCACCGCTGCCGAGGTGGGCGGTGAGGAGGGCAAGCATCGGGCGAACCCGCTTGCCGCCGGCTTCGAGGAGGTACCGGGTGGTGACGCTTGCGATCTCGTCTGCGAAGACGATCTCGGCGAAGAGGCTCGCCTCGACCCGCTCGAGACCGGCGTCGATTCCGGCGGCAAGGCCCCGGTCATCCGCTGTCGAGAAGATTCGATCGCTGAGGCCGATCTGGCTCGTCACGGAGGAGCCGCGCCGGAACAGGGGAAGACTCGGTTTCACTCTGACAGCCTATCCATTGGGTGGGGAGTTTCAGTCGGCGGGGACTGCCGCGGGGGCGGCCTTGACGCCGCGGTGCAGCGCCACGATTCCGAGGGTGAGGTTCTTGTAGGCGACGGACTCGTACCCGGCTTCGCGGAGCCATCCGCTCAGCACGGGCTGGGTCGGCCAGGCGGCGATCGATTCGCCGAGATAGTCGTACGCCTCGGCGTTCGAGGAGGCGAGCTTGACGACCCGGGGCATCACCTGGTTGAGGTAGGCGAAATAGGCGCTGCGGATGACCGGGTTCGGCGGGGTGGAGAACTCGCAGATGACGACCCTGCCGCCGGGCTTGGTGACGCGGAAGAACTCGGCGAGCGCCTTGCGCGGTTCCACGACGTTGCGGAGGCCGAAGGAGATCGTGACGGCGTCGAATTCGTTGTCGGCGAAGGGAAGCGCCGTGGCGTCGGCCTGGACGAACTCGACGAGCGGGTTGCCCGCTTGGCGTTCGCGGCCGACCGCGATCATGCCGGCGGAGAAATCGGCGGCGACGACGTGGGCGCCGGTGTGGGTCAGCGCGACGCTCGAGGTGCCGGTGCCCGCGGCGATGTCGAGGATGCGCTCGCCGGCCTGGGGGTTGACGGCGCGGGTCGCCTGGAGCCGCCACAGGGCGGCGTTTCCGACCGAGAGCACCGCGTTCGTGCGGTCGTAATGCGTCGACACCTGATCGAACATGGCAGCGACCTGCTCCGGCTGCTTACTGAGGTCTGCTCTGTTCACTCCAACAGTCTAGGTTGCCGTTCCCCGGTGATCCTGCGAAGCCGGTGATAGGGGCAGTCTGGAGTCCGGGAAGCCGGTCGTCGTGGCGGCTGGCATAGGCTGGGCAAGTGAATGTGCAGGCCCTAACGGTTGAAACCACTCCCATTGCCGACATTCGACAACTGGTCCTTCTCCTCGACGCCCAGAAGCCGCTGCTCTGGATGCGCCGCAACCAGGGCCTCGCCGGCCTCGGCTCAGCGCTGCGGCTCGAATTCTCGGGCCCGACCCGCATGACGGATGCCGCGAGTGCGTGGCGGGACGTCGTCGCCGCTGCGACGGTGACCGATCCCCTCGCGCGAACGGGCACCGGCCTGCTGGCGTTCGGAACGTTCGCCTTCGACGACGAATCCGCCGAGACGAGCGTGCTGCTCGTTCCGGAGGTCATCGTCGGACGTGAGGACGGTCTCTGCTGGGTCACCCGGATCTGGCCGACCGGAGGCACCCCTCCGGAAATTCCGGTGGCGCTGCATCCGCTGGGCACGGAGTACCGGATCTCGCTGCTCTCGGGCACGCTGCGGCCCGAGGCATACAAGGCAGCCGTCGATGAGGCGGTCGTGCGTCTCTCGGCCGGCGAGGTGAACAAGGTCGTGCTCGCCCGCGACCTCCGCGGCCACCTTCCGGCGAAGTCGGACCTCCGCCGCACGATCAGCGAACTCGCCCTCGGCTACCCGGACTGCTGGACCTACGCCGTCGACGGACTCGTCGGGTCGAGCCCCGAAACCCTGATCCGCGCCGACCACGGCGAGGTCAACGCCCGGGTGCTCGCCGGGACCGTCTCGCGCGGCGCCGACGCCGCAGCGGACCTCGAGGCCGCCGCCGCGCTCGCGACGAGCGCGAAGGACGGCGACGAACACGCCTTCGCGGTGCAGAGCGTGCTCGCCTCGCTGCGCCCGCATACCTCGCACCTGCTCACGAGCGAGCTGCCGTTCACGGTCAAGCTCCCGAACCTCTGGCACCTCGCGACGGATGTCGAGGGAACCCTCTCCGACGGATCGACCTCCCTCGACCTCATCGCCGCCATGCACCCGACGGCGGCGGTCGCGGGAACGCCGACGCAGGCAGCGCTTGCGCTCATCCGCGAACTCGAGCCCTTCGACCGCGGCCGGTACGCCGGGCCGGTCGGCTGGGTCGGAGCGGACGGCGACGGCGAATGGGCGATCGCGCTGCGCTGCGCCCAGGTCACTCCCGGCGGCGACGTCACGGCATACGCCGGCTGCGGCATCGTCCTCGGTTCAGAGCCCGACCGCGAGCTCGCCGAGACCCGGATGAAGTTTCGCCCCATAGTCGAGGCCTTCGGCTAACTCCCCCTCCTCCTCCGCTGCGCTCTGCGCTCAGCGCTCAGCGCTCAGCGCCGTGAACCGCGAGAGCACACTTATGGCCCTAAAGACGGACCTGTGCTGTCTCGGGACGTCCCTGACACTTCATGTCTCGGGACGTCCCTGACACTCGGGTCGGGATGTTGCGGGCTC
>NZ_JASJXJ010000183.1:0-6710 GCF_035018685.1 Cryobacterium sp. RTC2.1 | reverse complement strand
ACGCGGTGCCCGACCACGCCGACGTCGTCGAGCTCGCGAAGCCGCTCAGGCTCGCCGCGAAGAACCCGGCGTTGAACGCACCGGTGCCGTAGTACCAGTCCGGCTGGGACCGGCTCTGCGCGTAGTACTCACCGAGCACGGCCGACCAGTCCTTCTCCTGCCCGAACAGCACGGCGAACGGCAACAGGCGCTCGTAGAGCTTGAGGACCTGCAACGGCTGCCCGGGGTCGACCATCATTTCCGGGCTCCCCGGCTCCGGGCGGTACGGCGAGCGCAGGGCGCCCTGGGGGCTCTGCAGCACCCGCAACCTGTCGGTCTCGGCGACTCCGATGTACAACCTGACTCCTTCGAGGTAATCGCGCAGTTCCGCCCCTGCTGCGGTGAGCGGGCGGATGCTCGACGCGAGTGACACGGTCGTGATGGCGCCGATCAGCCCGGCGAGGAGGACCAGGAACGGCCACGCCCCGCCGATCTCGAGCGCGAGACCGACGACGCCGCCGAGAACGGCGACGAGGCCGCCGACAACGGAGAGGCCGAGCAGCGCGGAACGCAGGGACCCGCCCTTCTTCTCACGGAAACCGGCGGGGATCGCCGCCCGGCGGGTCGCCCGCAGTTCGCCCTGAAGCGCGGTGGTGAGGCTGGTGCTCTTCTTCTTGAGGTCGCGCTGGGTGCCCGGTTTCAGCCCGGGAAAGAGGTGGCCGAGCATGGAGAGCTCCGTCGCGTCGACGCCCCGGGTGTCCCGCAGCTCGAGCAGGTAGTGCTTGGACCCTGAGCCTTCGAGCACCCGCACGTTGCCGCGCACGGCGAACTGCAGGAACTGGGCGGTGATGGCCTTCGTGGACGTGCGGGTCACCTCGCCGGCCTGGAGCAGGTTGACACCCTTCGGCGGCAGGTATTCGGCGATGATCGTGGGCCGGCCGGGCGCATTGCGCCAGCGGGTCGCCCGCAGGGCGATCGCGAGGGCGGCGCAGACGAGCGCGAGCACGGCACCGGCGAGGCCGACGGCGGGGATCGGGCTCGCGAAGAACGAGTTGTCCCTCGGCACGAAGGTACCCGGGGTGAAGCCGACGACCAGGGTGAGTCCCTCATGGGCGGCAAGGCTGCCGCTGCTCGCGCTGATCCGGGTTCCGGTCGTCGCCGCCGCACTCGAATCCGTGCTGATCTCGGAGCAGTCGGCCGAGGAATTCGTCGATCCCTGGAGGCACCTGGCCTGGCCGGTCAGCCGGCCGGTGAGCTCAGGGTCGACCGTGAGCGTCGCGGAGACGGAGCCGAAGGGCTGGGCCCAGCCGGTTCCGTTGACCTCCCAGTAGAACTCCTCATCCTGCGCATCCGTCGGAACGAGGGTCACGTCACGCTGCGTGTATGTGATCACATAGGTCTGCGCGCCGTGCACGTAGCCGTCGGCTGCGCTCGTCACGATGAAGAAGTCGCCGGCGTCGCTCTCGCTCGTGTCGCTCGGCCGCGGGGCACCGTTCTCGTCGGTGACGCTCACAAGGTCGATCCCGGTCGGATGCCCGTCGTAGTGGCTCGGGATCGACCGACGGATGCCGTGGTTCTGATCGAAGTCCGGGAACCGGGCGACGATGGTCTCCGTCGTCGTCAACGCGGAGTGCCCGTCCGCTGACCGGCTGAGCACGAAGTCGGAGTGCATCGAATCGAAGCTGAAGTCGTCGACGCCGCCGGGCACGGAGCCGGCGGGCTGCCCCAGGGGCGCGGCCGCGACGGCCGCCGCGGGCACCGACAGGGTGAGGAGGGCGAACGCGCCCAGGATGGTGACGAACAGGGATCGAGCCAATCGGCGCATGCCCCCACTCTAGCGAGCGGGCTGGGGCGCAGACGTCGCTTCGGCCGTGGCCGTGATGCGGTTGGCCATCCCGCTGAAGATGATCCCGTGGAACGGCAGGATCGAGAACCAGTAGAGCCGGCCACCGAGGCCGCGTGGGAAGAACACGGCACGCTGCCGGTAGACGGAGCCACCGTCCGCGGCCGGTTCGGCGGTCATCTCGAGCCAGGCCAGCCCGGGAACCCGCATCTCGGCACGGAGCCGGAGGAAACGCCCGCGCTCGAGGCTCTCCACCCGCCAGAAGTCGAGCACGTCGCCGGTGTGCAGCCGTTCCGCGTCGCGCCGGCCACGGCGGAGCCCGACGCCGCCGACGAGCTTGTCCGCCCAGCCGCGCACGGCCCAGGCGAGAGGGAATGAGTACCAGCCGTTGTCGCCGCCGATGCCCTCGATGATGCGCCACAGTTCGGCGGGCGCCGCGGGGGTGTGCTTCGTACGAACGTCGGTGTAGACGAGGTGCCCCGCCCACTCCGGGTCGCTCGGCAGCGGGTTGCTGCTCGCCCCCTCGATCGAGGCGTTCCGCCAGCTGGTCTCGACGTCGCCGTCGCGCATCCGCCCGAGCGCGAGCCGCACGGCCGTGCGGTACCCGGTGAGACCGCCGTCGGGGACGGGGATGTACCCGTCGATGTCGTGTTCGCCCATCACGCAGTCGTTCTGCAGGGAGGCGATGATCGGCACGGCGAGGTTGCGCGGGATCGGGGTGACGAGGTTGACCCACTGCGAGGCGAGCCACGGGGTCAGCACCGGCAATGAGGCGATCGGGCGCTGGCGAAGTCCCGCCTCGAGGGCGTAGCCGTTCATCATCTGCCCGTAGCGGAGCACGTCGGGACCGCCGATATCGAAGGTTCGGTTGACGGAGTCGGGCAGGTCCGCCGCGGCGACGAGGTAGTAGAGCACGTCGCGCACGGCGATCGGCTGGATCTTGTTCCGCACCCACTTCGGTGCGGGCATGTACGGCAGCACGTCGGTCAGGTGCCGGATCATCTCGAAGGACGTCGAGCCGCTCCCGATCACGACGCCGGCCTGCAGGGCGGCTGTCGGCACGCCGGAGGCCAGCAGGATCCGTCCGACCTCGGCCCGGGAACGCAGGTGCCGGGAGAGGGTCTCGGTGTCCGGGTGCAGCCCGCCGAGGTAGACGATCCGCGAGACGCCGGCCGCCGCAGCTGCCGACGCCACCGTGCGGGCGGCCCGCGCCTCGGCCTGCTCGAAGTCGCCCGAACTGCCCATCGCGTGCACGAGGTAGTAGACGACGTCGATCCCGGCGCACGCCGCGTCCACGGCGTCGGCGTCTGCGAGGTCGCCGACCCGGATGTCCACCCGGTCCCGCCAGGGGACGTCGGTGAGCTTCTGCGGCGAGCGCACGAGCACGGTCACCTCGAATCCGGCGTCGAGGAGGAGCGGAACCAGCCGCCCGCCGATGTAGCCGGTCGCCCCGGTCACGAGTGCTCGTCTGGCAGTCATGGTCAGAGCCTAGGGCGAATGCCGGCGCTGAGGCTGGGAGCCTGCCGGGCCTGTGGATGAATCGCTCGCGCTCGATGCGAATCCGGCAGGATCGGCGCATGACTCTTCGACTCGACCCCCGGTATCCGCTCGTCTGGCGCTCGCCGGACACCATCCAGCTCGGCGTCGACCACCCGGCGCTCCGCCTCCGCGTGCCCGGCCCCGGCCTCGAACGCGTCATCGACGCGCTCCGGTCCGGGGTGCCCCGCAGCGGCGCCGTCATGCTCGGCCGCACGGGCGGGGCGACTGCAGAATCCGTCTCCGCCCTCCTCGCCGCGCTCCGCCCGGTCCTGCTCGACGACCTCGGGCCGGAGTCCTCGACGCCGGCGCTCCGGCACTGGGTGTCCGTCGACGGGCGCGGCACGACGGCCGCGCGGCTCCGTTCCTTCCTCGACGACCTCGGGCTCGACACCCACGAACTCGACGACGGTGTCGGCGGAAGCGCACGGGTCGCCGACGATTCCGGCTACGGCACCGGCATCCGTTTCAGCACCGCGAGCCGCACCGGCGCGGATGCCGCCGCCCCCGCGGACACGGACCTCGCGGTGATCATCGGCCGGTTCGCGATCGAGCCGGCACGCTACCGGCGCTGGCTGAACCGCGACGTGCCGCACCTGCCGGTCGTGTTCGGAGACCGGAAGGTGCGGATCGGCCCGCTCGTGGAGCCGGGGCTGGGCCCGTGCCTGTTCTGCCTCGAGCAGGCCAGGGTCGACGCCGACCCGGCCTGGCCCGCGATGGCGAGCCAGCTGGCCCACCGGCCTGCGCCGACGGAGTCAGCGCGTCGTGGCCTCGAGGTCGCTGTCCGGGTTGCGGGGATCGTGCAGGATCGGGTGCTGTCCGGTCACTCGGCGCTCGCGGGCGTCTCCCTGTCGATCGACGCCGCGAGCGGAAGGATCACGCGCCGCGTCCACCGGCCGCACGAGCGTTGCGCATGCCGAGCTCTGTCAGGAACCGCGATCGTTCCCTCGGTGCCCGTTGCTGGTGCCCGGACGCGGACCAGCTCAGGGCGAGTCGCCGGCGTGCCCTGGTGATGCCGACGTAGAGCAGCCGGCGTTCCTCGTCGATCTGCTCGAAGGTACCCGCGTAGCTGATCGGGACGAGCCCCTCTGACAGCCCCACCACGAAGACGGCGTCCCATTCGAGGCCCTTGGCCGAGTGCAGCGTCGCGAGGGTCACCGCCGAGACGGTCGGTTCGTGCTGGCCTGCCTGCCGCTCCATCAGTTCGTCGGTGAACTGGCGGAACGTCGTTCCGGGCGCGGCCTGGTCGACGAGCCCCATGATGGCGTTGAGCGATTCCCAGCGGTCCCGCACCGCACCGGCGGCCTCCGGCGCTGTCTGGCTCCAGCCGAGCGAGCGCAGCACGTCGCTGGCCGACTTGAACAGCGGCTCGCCCACGATCGAAACGGATGCCGCTCGCAGCTGCATCACGGCCTGCTTGACCTCGGTGAGGTCGAAGAACCGCTTCGATCCACGGATCTGGTAGCTGATGGACAGGTCGCCGAGCGCGGTCTCGAGCGCCGCGGCCTGCACGTTGACCCGGTAGAGCACGGCGATGTCTTCCGGCCGGATGCCGGATTCGATCAGTTCGAGGATCTGCTGGGCGACCCCGCGTGCCTCCGCGAGGTCGTTCGCGTACTCGTGCACGCTCGGTTCGACCCCCGGCTCCGCCGAGTGCGCGCGCAGGGTGAGCGCCCCGGTGCGGCCGCGCATCAGCTGGTTCGCGGTCGTGACGATCGCCCCCGTCGACCGGTAGTTCTGTTCGAGGCGCACGACCGTCGCATCCTCCCAGCGCTTGGGGAAGTCGAGAAGGTAGTCGCTGCGGGCGCCCGCGAAGGAATAGATGGTCTGGCTGGCGTCGCCGACCACGCACAGGTCCCTGCGTGGCCCGACCCAGAGGGCGAGCAGGTCGTGCTGCAACGGCGACACGTCCTGATACTCGTCGACGACGAAGAACCGGTACTGCTCGCGCACCTGCAGGGCGACGGAGGGTTCGGACTCGATCATCCCGGCCATCGCGAGCAGGACATCCTCGAAGTCGATCTGCTTGCGCTCATCCTTCAGCCGCTCGTAGCGTTCGTGCATCGCCACGACCTGGTCGGCGTCGAGCCGGCCGGGCAGGCTGCGCCTGGCGATGCCGGCGGCGTAGTCCTCGATGCTGAGCCCGGTGGTCTTGCGCCACTCGACCTCGGCGGCGAGGTCGCGCAGGGTCGCGGTGTCGAGCCGGAGTTTGAGCTGTTCGGCGGCGTGGCCGAGCAACCGGCCCTTTCCGTCGAGGATGCGCGGCGCCTGGCCGCCGACGACGTGCGGCCAGAAGTAGTTGAGCTGGGAGAGCGCTGCGGCGTGGAAGGTGCGTGCCGCGACGCCGCCGGCGCCGAGTTGGCGCAGCCGGCCCCGGAGTTCCGCGGCGGCCCGCGAGGTGAAGGTGAGCGCCATCACCCGGTTCGGGGCGTACGCGCCGGTCATCACCCCGTAGGCGATCCGGTGGGTGATCGCGCGGGTCTTGCCGGTGCCTGCGCCCGCGAGCATGCACACCGGCCCGACGAGGGCCTCCGCGGCGATGCGCTGCTGGTCGTCGAGGCCGGCCAGAAGCGTCTCGGGGGTCAGCGCCATCCGGCGACCAGGTCGGGGCCGAAGTCGATCGGTCCGCCGTACCACTGCTCGATGATCGCGCGTGCGATCGAGGAGCGGCCGGGCAGGATGATGCTGTCGCCGGCCGCGGCCAGTTCGGAGCGGCTGAACCAGCGCAGGTCGAGGATCTCGTCACCGTCAGGCAGGACACCGTCCGGCTGCTGGCCGTCGGCGAGGCGCGCGGTGAAGCCGAACATGATCGAGGCGGGGAACGGCCACGGCTGGGAGCCGAGGTAGACCGGGTCGGTGACGCGGAGGCCGGACTCCTCGAACATCTCGCGGATGACGGCCGCCTCGAGGGACTCCCCCGGTTCGACGAAGCCCGCGAGCAGGGAATAGCGGTTGTTCTCCCACAGGGCGTTCGACCCGAGCAGGATGCGCTCGTCGGCATCGGTGATCAGCACGATCACGGCGGGGTCCGTTCGGGGGAACACCTGGCTGCCGTCCACGGGGCACCGGCGGCTCCAGCCGCCGCCCTCGACCTCGGTTGCGGCGCCGCAGCGCGGGCAGTGCGCGTGCGAGGCGTGCCAGTTCGCGAGCGCGAGCGCTTCGGTGAAGAGGCCGGCGTCGCGGTCGGAGAGGGCGCTCGCGACAGTGCGGAGCGGCACCCAGAGGGACTCGTCCGGTTCGAGGGTCGCGGCCGCGCCGTCGTCGAGGATAACGGCGACCAGGCGGGTGCCCGCGGGTTCCGCGCCCTCGTCGGCGAGGGACCTGCCGAGGTAGAGCTCGATCGGGGTCTGCG
>NZ_JASJXJ010000182.1:0-6740 GCF_035018685.1 Cryobacterium sp. RTC2.1 | reverse complement strand
GCAGCCCCAGGTCCTGCCGCTCCGAGTGCGACGGCCGGCACCGCGTGCGGGGGCACGGCAACGACGGCCAGGAGCGCTGCCGCAACCGTGAGCCGGTGCGTTCGTTCAGCCGCGACATCATCGGCACGAAGTTCGACCAGGCGGGCCGTCTCGCGCGCGGCCAGCTGGAAAGGCGGGAGCCTCAGAAACGCTTGGGACAGTGCCACGGAGAAGGCCAGGGCGAGGTCATGCCGCTCAGCGAGGTGTGCGCGCTCGTGCGCCAAAACCGCGACGAGTTCTTCGTCCGTCAAGGCATGCAGTGCGGCCGTGGTGACGACGGTGCGCCGGTGGATTCCCGGCATGCAGTAGACGGCCGCTTCCGCCGATTCGAGGATGACGATGTCGCGATCGGCATCCGGGCGCCCGACCATGTCGAGAACGCGACGATGTGCATTGCGCTCTCGGGACATCCGGGCGCCCGTAGAGGCCAGGCCCCAGAAACTGCGGGTGACAACAGTGCCAGCCAGCAGCGCCCCGCCGATACCGACGGCGGCTCCGGTCGGTGTCGAATACTGCTGCTGCAGCGCCATTGCGCAGGATTGCAGGACCTCGATTGGGCCCTTCCCGCCGAGGCCGGCGATCGGAATCGCAAAGGACAGGCCGGCGAGGGCGAGAGAACCCACGACCGCGACCGTCAGGGCCTGCCAGGTTGCGATAGCCAGCCGGGGGGCGCGATCAACCCAGTTCGCTCGCAGCAGGAGTGGGGGTGCGGCGACGGAGAGCGTGATCGCGTAGAGGGTCAGGGTGATCGCGACAATCACGGCTGCGGCTCATTCTCATGCGCAGCGGCCAGCAGCCGGCGGAGTTCTGCTGCTTCGTCGTTGGGCATTTCGTCGACGAAGCCTACGAGTGCTGCCGCCCGGTCGTCGGCGAAGGACAGCGCCTCGCGGATGAGTCCTGACACGTAGTCGTCCCGGGTGGCGGCGGGACCATAGCGGAATGCGCGGCCGTCCCGTTCCTTGCTGAGCCAGCCCTTGCGGTTAAGGATCTCGGTGACCGTTTGCACGGTGTTGTAGGCGAGCCCGCGATTGAGTCGGTCGAGGATTTCCCGTACCAGGAGCGGGTTCTCGGCCTGCCAGACCTCGTTCATGATCGCGTTTTCCAGATCACCGAACTTCGCCATGGTCGAGCCCCTTCAAAGTGTTGGTGTAACTCGCGAACGGACCAGAAAATGAAGGTCAATCTAATCCTAGTCACCTAAGGGAATTAGGCGCCCGGGGCCGCGGAGCGCCGATGACGCTCCGCGGCCTGTTGGCGGGGCGGTTACAGGGTGGCGAGGATGTCCTGCATCTGCTTGATCTGCGCCGTCTGGTCGGCAATGATCTTCGTGGCCAGCGCCTGTGCTTCCGGGTTCTGCCCGTCCTTGAGCTCGACGTTGGCCATGTCAATCGCGCCCTGGTGGTGCTGGATCATCTGCTCAAGGAACAGCTTGTCGGCGGCCGGGCCGGTCGCGGCGTCCAGTGCGGCCATGTCGCCATCGGTCATGGAACCGGAGCTCATGTCCATTCCAGGCATGTTGGTGGCGGTCGCACCCCAGGCCGTGACCCAGGAGTTCATCATCGTGATCTCCGGCCCTTGGGCTGCCTTGATCTGCTCGGCGAGAGCGGTGACACGAGGATCGACCCCGGTCTTGTCGAGCATGGTCTGGGCCATGGTGATCGCCTGCTGGTGGTGGTCGACCATCGGCATGGCGAACGAGACGTCGGCATCGTTGAACACCGCCGTCGATGCGGCGGGGGCGGAGGATGCGGATGTACTGGCGCCGCCGGCCGTGGTGGCGCCAGCCGAGCACGCGGACAGGGCGATTGCCGCGGCTAGCGCGGTGGCGGCCAGGAGGGGAAGGCGAAGGGAAATCATGGGAGTCCAATCTGTCAGACAGGGGGGGAATCTGGTCCACGAGGGGAGATCCGGAGGTTAGGAAGGTGCTCGCGGGCAGAGCGAGTCACGGAAAAGTCGGGAACGGAGAGTGTGCGCCCGTGCCGGGTGCAAACGCGCTGCTGGCCGTTGATCAGACGCGACTGATCGACAGGACTGTCAGCGAGGGTGGTCGCTGTAGAGGCAGGCGCCGCGCCAGAGCGGGAACTGCGCGCTCAGCAGGGCGGTCAACAACGATGGGAATTGCGTGTTGGGCTGCAGAATTGGGGGAGTGCGCGATAGGGCCGGCAGTACAGGCGGACCCTGTCATGAGGCAATCGGCGGTGCACATGCCGAGACACGTCGACGGCAGGTTCGACGTCCCGTGGAAAGAGGCCAATTCCGAATCGAGTTTTGAGTCCTCGGTGCTTGCGGCTGAAGGGTCTGAATGCGCAGCAAGCATGGCGTGGGCATTTGGTGAGGCTTCGGATTCGACCGCCATTTCCGCATGCATCGCCACCAAGCCGAAGACAACGGCTGCAAGGGAGAGGATTCCGAGGAGCGCACGGCGCAGCCGCGCGGCCGATAATGCGCGCACACGTGCCTGGGCGTCCACCACGCTGTCCCCTTTCTTCCCGTCGCTTTCTTCCCGTCGCGGTTCGGACGTGGCAATCCTCACACTGTAGCCAACGGATGCTCCCCGTGGCCTGAGAGAGCCGACCAAATTCCCCGAAGAAACGCCCAGCTTCGCAACGCGGAGAAAAGCGCCCCGTTGCTTCATCGAGGTGGTCGCATGAACGCGGATACCCTTAGGGGGTATAAGATGGTGGGTATCGGCAATCGGGGACACAGCGAACCGGCGCCGGGCACTATCTATGTTTCAGAGAGGATCGTTCGAATGAGCCAGTCGACCGAAACCACGATCATGCAAGTACGGGGCGTGGGGTGGGCGTCATCCAAAGCCGTCGCGGATACGGTCCTGTCGCGACGCCCCGGCGTGCTGGGCGTTGACACGAACGTCGTCGCGCAGACGGCGACAATCACTTTCGACCCGAGGCAGACATCGGTCGATGACCTCGCCCAATGGGTGCGCGAGTGCGGGTACCACTGCGATGGGAAGTCCGTACCGGATCACATTTGCGACCCGCTTGCCGCCAACAGTGCCACCCCAGACCCTGCCGCGGCCCATGCAGTTCCCGAGGTCACGGCGCCTGCACATTCCAGCGCGACATCGGAGAGCACTGAGCAACCCTCGGTTGCCCACACCGCGCATGCGGCGCCTCCGACGAGGACGATGCAGGACGCCATGGGGCACGGCGGCGGCCATGGCTCTATGACGATGGCTAGCATGATCAGGGATATGCGCAACCGGTTCCTGGTGGCCGCAGTCCTGTCCGTTCCGATCACGCTTTTATCGCCGATCGGTCGCGAGGTCATTGGGTTCACTTTTCCGGCACCCTTCGGGCTCCGTGACGACGTTGCGGCCCTGATCCTTTCACTGCCGGTGATCTTCTACTCCGCATGGATCTTCTTCGACGGCGCCTACCGGGCATTGCGGGCGAGAACGCTCGACATGATGGTGCTTGTGGCCGTCGGCGTGGGAGCGGGCTGGCTCTACAGCGTCGTGGTCACCCTCACCGGCGGCGGCGACGTCTTCTACGAGGCCGCCACCGTGCTGGCCAGTTTTGTGTTGCTGGGGCACTGGGTCGAGATGCGCGCGCGGGGCGGCGCGAATGACGCCGTCCGCACCCTGCTCGAGCTGGCCCCCTCGCAGGCCTTCGTGATCCGCGACGGGGAACCCGTTGAAATTCCGACGGCTGAGGTTGTTCCGGGTGACCTGATGCTTGTGCGTCCGGGATCCAAGGTCCCCACCGACGGCGCGGTCGAGTCCGGTGATTCGGATATCGATGAGTCCATGGTCACCGGGGAGAGTCTTCCCGTGGCCAAGACGGCCGGCTCAACGGTGATCGGCGCGACCGTGAACACCACGGGCACCCTCCGGGTCCGGGCGACGAAGGTGGGCGCGGACACCGCACTGGCCCAGATCGTCGCGCTCGTGCAGGAGGCGCAGAATTCCAAGGCTCCCGGCCAGCGCCTGGCCGACCGGGCGGCGTTCTGGCTCGTACTGGTGGCCTTGATCGGCGGAATCGTGACCCTGGCAGTGTGGCTGCTGGCAGGCGCAACCGTGCCGGCGGCGATGCTGTTCGCGATCACCGTAGTCGTCATCACCTGCCCGGACGCGCTCGGCCTGGCGACCCCGACGGCGATCATGGTCGGGACCGGCCTCGGCGCCAAACGCGGCGTCTTGTTCAAGACCGCGACCGCGCTGGAAACAGCCGCACGGATCGACACCGTCGTGATGGACAAAACCGGCACCCTCACCCAGGGCAAGCCGGAAGTGACCGACTTCGTCGCAATCGGCATCGACGAGGACGAGCTTTTGGCACTCGTTGCCGCCGTGGAGCGCGAGTCGGAGCATCCGCTTGCCGCTGCGGTGGCCAGCTTCGCCGCTGGTCGGGGCGTGACCGTGGGCGACGCCGTCGACTTCGAGAACGTACCCGGGCACGGGGCTGGGGCGACGGTGAGTGGGCGTCGGGTGCTGGTCGGAAACCGCAAATTGATGACCGCGCAAGGCGTCGATATCGAACCAGTCAAGGTCCAACGCGATGCGCTCGCGTCAACGGGACGCACCGCGGTCCTGCTCGCCGTGGACGGCAAGGCTGCCGGCGTCGTTGCACTGGCGGATGCCGTGCGCCCGACCGCTGCTGCCGCCGTGGCGGCCCTGCATGACGCCGGCATCCAGGTCGTCATGCTCACCGGAGACAACGAAGCCACCGCCGCACGCATCGCCTCCCAGCTCGGGATCGATACCGTGATGGCAGAGGTACTGCCCGAAGACAAGTCCGCGAAGATCACGGAACTCCAGGCCGCCGGCAAACGCGTCGCCATGGTCGGCGACGGCGTCAACGACGCCCCGGCATTGGCGCAGGCCGACCTGGGGATCGCAATCGGGGCAGGCACCGACGTCGCCATCGACACGGCGGACGTGGTCCTGATGCGCTCCGATCCGTTGGATATCCCTGTCGCGTTGCGCATCGGAAAGGGAACCGTGCGGAAGATGCGTCAGAACCTCGGCTGGGCGATCGGGTACAACGCCATCGCCCTGCCAATCGCCGCCGGTGTCTTCTTCCCCGGGTTCGGCATCCGGTTGACCCCGGAGATCGCGGCGATCTCGATGTCCGGTTCCAGCGTGATTGTCGCTGTCAACGCGCTGATGCTGAAGCGCCTTCGCCTGCCACAGCCCGCTGAAAGCGCCAAGGAGTGAGTTGTCTGTGACCCGCATCCCTACTACCCGTGACGCGGTTCGCACGATTTGGGATGCCGGAAAGCCTCAGTATGACGGCGTCACGGACGCGGTGACCGCGGGCAAGGTCCTCACCGACCTGGTCCGTGCCATCCTCGATATCCTCGCCTATCGCCAGCTGGCGTGGGCGCCCGACGCCATCCAACTCGTATCCAACGATCGGGAGAGCTACCTCCGCTACGAGGCCGGTGACGACGTCACCGCGGACCTCGCAGTGCTCCTGTCGCTGGCACTGTCGGGCCACGCGGCAGACGGCATCGCCCTCGGAGACATCATGGGCGGCATGCCCCCGTGGATCTCCGTGCGCATCCTCATCCTGGCCTCGCCCGAGGGAGCCTCGATGAACCGCCTGGACCTTGACCCGGAAGGACCGTGCACGGTGTCCTGGTACGGGCCGTTCGACGGAACCCAATTCAGCGAAATCGCAATCGGATTCGCACTGTTCCTCACCCACCTCGTCGCCAACGTGTTCGATGACGACGAGGGTCGGGAAACGTTCGAGGAATCCTTCGCATGGGTCCACTAATAAATCCGGGACTGACCTGGAACGGCCGAGCTGGGCCCGGGCCGGCATCCATTCACTTGGGTTTGTGCGATGACAGGTTGGCGCCGATGATCACAACAACGGCCGCTACCGGATAGCTGACCAGGAGCTCAATCCAGACCGGGGGATGCGTCACTGTCGCCGGGTCCAGGTGCCCGAGCCAGTGAGTCACAGCAATCAGGACCCCCGCAACCATCACCAGCTGCCCTGATCTCAGAAAGAGGCGTCGTCGACGCTTGAGGCTGTCTGACCTGTCCTGGGCGGTACTGTCGGGCGTCATGGGTTCCCCGTGCCGTCCGGTGACGCGGGGCCGGCCGGGGCGCTGGGTGCCGGGTCGCTCGTGCCGGGCGTCGGCGGCGTCCAGGCTCGCCCCGGAAGGTACGGGCTGTTCTCGGGACCTGGATGGCGTCGCGACTGCACGACGATAAGTACGATCCCGATGAGGGCGATGACCATCGCCGTGATCATGTTGATCTTCAGGCCCACGAGTTGGAACTCGGTCGGGTCGAGGCGAAGTGCCTCCAGCCAGGTGCGACCGATCCCGTACCAGAGCAGGTACAGGCCGATCGCTTTCCCCCAGCGGAGGTTGAACTGTCGTTCGACGAGCAGGAGAACGGCGACGCCGAAAAGATTCCAGAGGATCTCGTAGAGGAAAAGCGGCTGGAACAGGGTTCCGGCCGGCAGTCCGGCCGGAAACGCCGGGTTGGTCGATTCGATCTGCAATCCCCACGGAAGCGTGGTGGGAGCCCCGAAGAGTTCATGGTTGTAGTAGTTGCCCAGGCGCCCCATGGCTTGCGCCAGCAGCATCCCCGGTGCGAGCGCATCGGCGAACGAGAGGAAACGCAGCCCGGAGCGGCGACACGCAATGTACGCCCCGGCCGGCCCCGCGTCACCGGACGGCACGGGGAACCCATGACGCCCGACAGTACCGCCCAGGAC
>NZ_JASJXJ010000181.1:0-6761 GCF_035018685.1 Cryobacterium sp. RTC2.1 | reverse complement strand
GGTACAGACGACGCCGCGGGCATCCCGGCCGCCGCCGCGGGCCGCGCCATGCTCTGCAGGACCCTCGACATGTTCCCGATCGAGTGCGTCGTGCGCGGCTACCTCACCGGCTCGGGCTGGAAGGAATACCAGGCCAGCCAGACGGTCTGCGGCCTGCCGCTCCCGGCGGGGCTGCAGAACGGCGACCGCCTGCCCGAACCGATCTACACGCCCGCGTGGAAGGCCCCGATGGGCGAGCATGACGAGAACATCTCCTTCGAGCGCACCGTCGAGCTCGTCGGCGCCGACGTCGCCGCCGAGCTGCGCCGCCTCTCCCTCGAGATCTTCCGCCGGGCATCCGTCATCGCCGAACAGAACGGGGTGATCCTCGCAGACACCAAGTTCGAGTTCGGCGCCGACCGGGCGACCGGAGAGATCACCCTCGCCGACGAGGTGCTGACGAGCGACTCGAGCCGCTACTGGGACGCCGTACTCTGGCAGACCGGCACGACCCCCGAACAGCGGATGTCCAGCTTCGACAAGCAGATCGTCCGCGACTGGCTGAGCGCGCACTGGGACCAGACCGGCACACCCCCGGCGCTCCCGGAGGACATCATCGAGCGCACCGCCGCCCGCTACCGCGAACTGCTCACCCGGCTCGCCGGGGACACCCCTGTCGCCTGACCGACGCGCGCGGTCACAGGACTCGGCGCCCGGCGCCGCCGAATGTTACGCTCCCGACATGCGAATCAAGATGTGCAGCGTCCACGTGAAAGACCCCGCCACCGCGTTCGATTTCTACACGTCCGTCCTCGGATTCGAGAAGCTTCTGGCCATGCCGGAGCACCAGCTGTACATCGTCAAGTCCACGGAGGACCCGGACGGCGTCGGCCTCCTGCTCGAGCCGAGCGACAACAAGGTCGCCGCGAAGTACGCCCAGGGCATCCGTGCCCTCGGCCTGCCCGCGATCGTCTTCGGCAGCCCCGACGTCCGCGCCGAATACGAGCGCCTCGGCCGTCTCGGCGTGCAGTTCACGAGCGAACCGTACACGGATGCCTTCGGCACCTCCGTCCTCTTCGACGACACCTGCGGCAACCTGATCCAGCTGCACCAGGACTGACTTCCCCCGCCCGTCGTGGGCGGAATACCGGGGCGGGGGCATCCGTTGACGCAGGTGTGACCAGATCTGCATCAGAACTCCTGCCCGCGGCGACCGGAATGGGCGCCGTCACCCTGCGCGTCGGCAACCTCGACCGCATGATCGCGTACTACCGCGACGCCGTCACGCTGAGCCCGCTCAGCCAGGACGGCCCCATCGCCGTGATGGGGCGCGGCACGACCCCGATCGTGATCCTCCAGCACGCGCCGGAACTCGCAGCCCCCGAGCCCCGCTCGAGCGGCCTGTTCCACACCGCGATCCTGTTCGAGACCCAGGCGCAGCTCGCCGCGGCGGTCTACTCGGTCGCAACGAAGCATCCGGGCACCTTCACCGGCAGCGCCGATCACCTCGTCAGCCAGGCGTTCTACTTCACCGACCCCGAGGGCAACGGTATCGAGCTCTACTGGGACCGCGACCGCACCGAGTGGAGCTGGGCCCACGGCCAGGTCGAGATGGCCACCCTCGCCCTCGACCCCAACGTCTTCATCGGCGAGCACCTCACCGAGGAGGGCGTGTCCGATCCCGGTGCAGGCAACGCCATCGTGGGTCACGTGCACCTCTCCGTCGGCGACGTGCCCACCGCCCGCGCCTTCTACGTCGACCGGCTCGGCTTCGAGGCGACCGCGAACTTCGGCCCGTCCGCGCTCTTCGTCTCGGCCGGCGGGTACCACCACCACATGGCGATGAACACCTGGAACAGCGCCGGCTCGGGCAGGCGCCGCCTCGCCCTCGGCCTCGGCGAGGTCGACATCGTGCTGCCCGGTGCCGACGACCTCGGTGCGCTCACCGAGCGGATGTCCCACTTCGGCATCGCGACCCGGCACGACGGGCAGACCCTCGGCTTCGACGACCCCTGGGGCAACCAGATCGTGGTGCGCACGGCGCTCCCCGCCTGACGAAGGCGGGCGCGCGGCCTACTGCTGGGGCTCGACCGGCGGATGCGCGCGGTCGCGACCCCAGAACTCGTCGAGCAGGTCGGCGGTCGCCTCCGGATTCTCGAGCTGCGGCGAGTGCGCGGCCTCCGGGATGATCGCATACCGGGCATCGAGCAGGCCGGCCATGCTCGCCTGCCAGTCCTGCGGCCAGGCCGGGTCGTCGACTCCGTGCGCGACGAGGGTGTCGAGACCGGTCGCGAGCAGCTCGCCGGTGGTGTCGTTCTCGTCGCTGAGGATCGCTGCCGCACCGAGCAGCTGGTCGTCGCTCGTTGCCCCCATCCGCAGACGGCGGAACACTTCGTCGGCGGTCAGGGCTGCGTCCGGAAGACCGACGGTGTGCGGGTTGTCCTCGTTCCACCACGCCGCCGAACCGCGCTCGCGGACGATCGCCGCCTCGCGCTCCATCCGCCCCGCCCAGCCGTGCGGACCGGAGCAGAGCAGGGTGACGTCGAGGAAAGCCCCCGGTGCCAGGATCGCCGCGGCCCGGGTGACGACCCCGCCGAAACTGTGGCCGAGCAGGTGCACGGGTTCGCCGCCGCCGACGAGTGCGGCCACGGCGACGACGTCCCTGGCGAAAGCTTCGAGCGTGTAGTTCTCGGCGCCGGCGGGGGCCGCGGAGTCCGCCTGCCCGCGCTGGCTGTACGACCAGGCGTCCCAGCCGCGCTCGGCGAGCAGCGGCAGGAAGCCGCCGAAGTCCTCCTTCGAACCGGTGAAACCCGGCACGAGCAGCACGACACCGCGAGCGGATGCCTCCGGCCGCGCATGCAGGGCCGTCACGCGCCCGACGGGAAGGTCGATGCCGACGTTGGCGACCGCATCCGCCAGCGGGACCGGCAGGGTGCCGAACCGCGGGACCCCTGGCCACCCGTCGAACGACCCGGCGGACGACCCGGCGGACGGGCTCGTACGGGCCTCGGCCGAATGCCGCCCGGTCACGGACGGGCCGGCGGACGGGCCGGCAGTCGGGTCGATCGTGCTCATGGTGCGCTCCATTCCGGCCTGACGGCCGGGCTGCCGCCGTGCTGCCGCGGATTCCCAGCCTAGGCGACGCTGGTCAGGACGGGAGGGTGCCCTCCGAGCTTTCGCGGAGCAGGACCTTCACGGGCAGGCGCGCCGTGATCGGCGGCTGGTCGGGGTGCTCGATCCGGCTGAGCATCGCCCGGATCGCCGTCCGCCCGAGCTCGACCATCGGCTGGTACACCGTCGTGAGCCGCGGGGTCGACAGGCGGCCGGTCTCGATGCCGTCGAAGCCGGTCACGATCACGTCCTCCGGCACCCGCACGCCCGCCGGCACGAGCACGTCGAGCATGCCGAGCGCGGTCCGGTCGTTCGCGCAGACGAGGGCCCGCGGCATCCGCCCGGTGGTGAGCAGCGTTTCGGCGAGCCGGCGGGCACGGATGCGGGAGAAGTCGCCCTGCAGGATCGTCGCGGCGGCGGGGTCGAGGCCCGCCCCCTCGAGAGCTTCGACGAAGCCCTGGTACCGCTCGGAGCTGTCGGGTGAGTCGGCGGGGCCGGCGACGAAGGCGAGGTCGGTGGTGTCGCCGCTCTCCAGGAGGTGCGCGGTGAGCGCCCGCATGCCTTCCCGGTTGCTGACGCTGACGTGGTCGAATTCCATCTCGGCGCATCGGCGCGGGCCGCCGATCAGTACGACGGGGATCCGCCGCGAGACGTGCTTGAGGAGTTCGTCAGGGACGCTTCCGGCGAGCACGGCCACCGCGTCGACCCGCCCGGCGATGTCCCGCAACATGTCGGCGGGATTGGCATCCCTGCCGACGCCGACCATGAGGGCGAAACCGTGGCGCCAGGCCTCGCGCTCGCTGCCGCGCAGCACCCCGTCGAAGGAGAGGTTCGGCGGGGCGACCTCGCTGCCGCCGGCCCTGTCGACGACCATCGTGACCGACAGGTCCTGCACGAACGGGGCTTCTCCCCGGTCGTCCTCGTCGTCGATGCCGGGGAAGAACAGGCCGAGGACGCCGGTGCGCTGGGCCGCGAGGCACCGTGCACTGGCGCTCGGCACGTAGCCGAGGGCCTGCACGGAGTCGAGGACCCGCTCCCGGGTCGACTCGCGCACGTCATGCGGACGGCGCAGCACCCGGGACACCGTCGCGATCGACACCGCCGCGTGGGCGGCTACGTCGTAGACGGTCGCAATCTTCACTCAGCGTCCGGAACCGGCACCGGATGCCGCGCGCTTGGCGCGCCGGGTGAGCCCGTGCACCGCGGCCTGGAACTCGCGGGCGGCGAGCGGCCGGCCGGGCAGCCGGGGCCGGTCCGTGGCCGGCAGCCGCAGGCCGTCGAGCACGATCGCAAGCTGCCTGCGCCACTGGCCGGTGTGGCCGCCGCCGTGCGTGCCGAGGGAACCGACCATGGTGACCAGAACCGCGAGATCGACCGCGTCGACATCCGCCCGGAGTGCACCGTCCTTCTTGGCGCGGGCGACGAGGCCGGCGATCACGGCCTGGAACTCGGTGCCCTTGCCGCTGCCCGGGTCGATGACCTCCATGCGCTTGAGAATGTGCGGGAGCGCCGGATCGGCGACAAGCCACTCGGCGACACGCTCCATGTAGAGCTCGATGCCGGCCCAGGCCGTCGGAGCAGCGGCGATCTCATCGCGGACGGTCGCGAGTTCGGCAAGCGCGATGTCGTAAAGAGCGCGCACGAGGTCGTCCCTGGTCGGGAAGTTTCGGTAGAGCGTGGCCACGCCGACGTCTGCGCGGCGGGCGATCTCCTCGAGCGAGGCGTCGACCCCGTTCTGCGCGATGAGAGCCCGCGCCTCGACGATCAGGCGCTCTCGGTTCTGCCGGGCGTCGCGCCGACGCGGTTGAGCGCCGTCCTGCGGGGTCGGTTCGGACGAAGTCATGGAGACGATTGTAAGTCCCCCAGCTATGACGAGTCGGAGGGAATCCTCCACGTCGCCTGTGCCTGCGCCCGGAATCCCTCGTCCGGGATAGAATCTCGCCGGAGAACCGGGTCTCACATGCGAACCCGTGAATCTCGCCGGAGAACCGCAGTGGTCCGACCGACGGCCCGCAGCATCCCTGAGAACCGAGGACTCCCGATGACGCCTCCCCCCGATCCGAGCCGCACCGCCGGCGAGGGCACGGATGCCCACCTCGTCTTCGCCCGCCGGATGGACCGGATCGACGGGCTGGCCCACTACCGTCGGCAGTTCGTGGGCACCGAAGCCGGCACAGCGGCGGGTGCCGCGGCCGATCCGTTCGTCTACCTCGACGGCAATTCGCTCGGCCGGCCGACCCTCGCGAGTGTCGGGCGGATCACCGAGTTCCTGACCCACAACTGGGGAACCCGGCTGATCCGCGGCTGGGACGAGGAGTGGATGGAGCTTCCGTTCCGGATCGGCGACGAACTCGGGCGGGTCGCGCTCGGCGCGGCGCCTGGCCAGGTCTTCATCGGCGACTCGACGACCGTACTGCTCTATAAGCTCGCCCGGGCCGCGGTGGACTACCGCAGGGTCGGCTCCGAACCGGCGCGCACCGAGATCGTGCTCGACACCGACAACTTCCCCACCGACCGGTACCTGATCGAGGGCATCGCCGCCGAGCGCGGCCTGACCCTGCACTGGATCCACTCGGATCCCGCAGGCGGGGTCTCACTCGACCAGGTGCGCGCGGCGATCGGCCAGCAGACGGCGCTCGTCCTGCTCAGCCACGTCGCCTACCGCTCCGGGTTCCTCGCCGACATGCGCCGGATCACCGCGGCGGCGCACTCTGTCGGCGCCCTCGTGCTCTGGGACCTCAGCCACTCTGTCGGCTCCGTTCCCGTCGAGCTGGACCTCTGCGACGTCGACCTCGCCGTCGGCTGCTCGTACAAGTACCTGAACGGCGGGCCGGGGGCGCCTGCCTTCGGCTACGTGCGCCGCGACCTCCAGGACGTGCTCACCCAGCCGATCCAGGGCTGGATGGGCACGAAGGACGTGTTCACGATGGGGCCGGGGTATCACCCGGCCGACGGCATCCGCCGGTTTCAGAGCGGGACGCCGCCGGTCGTCGGCATGCTCGCGATGCAGGACACGATCGCGATGATCGGCGAAGCGGGCATCGAGGAGGTGCGGGCCAAGTCTGTCGCGCTCACCGAATTCGCGATCACCCTCGTCGACGAGTGGCTCGTGCCGCTCGGCGTGCGGCTCACGTCGCCGCGCGACCACACCCACCGCGGCGGCCACGTCACGGTCAACCACCCGGCGATGCGGCAAGTCACGACGACACTCTGGGAACACGACGTCATCCCCGATTTCCGCGGGCCGGAAGGCTTGCGGATCGGGCTGTCGCCGCTCAGCACGAGCTTCGTCGAGACGCTCGAGGGGGTCGCGGCGATCCGCGACGTGCTGCGCGGGGTCCTGCTCGGGCAGGCAGGCCTCGCACCGGGGACCGGGATCGCGGCGGGGTTCGGGCAGAGTGGCCCCGGCAACGGGCCGTAACAGCCGACCCGGGCCCGGGCCGTGTGGACTGTAGAATCGAGGCATCCACGCCCCCGACGTCTCGGAGTGAACCATGCCAACCATCGTCGTTGAAGTTATGCCCAAGGCCGAGCTGCTCGACCCGCAGGGAAAAGCCGTCGCCGGCGTCCTCGGCCGCCTCGGCAAGACCCGCTTCACGAGCGTTCGCCTCGGCAAGCGTTTTGAACTCACCGTCGACGGGCCCGGCGCCGCGGCCGGGCTCGCCGCAGTG
>NZ_JASJXJ010000180.1:0-6828 GCF_035018685.1 Cryobacterium sp. RTC2.1 | reverse complement strand
CATCCCACGGTGGCTCTTTACGTTGACGAAGCAACGCTCAAGAGTGGGAAACCACACCACTCACCGGGACGTAACCGAGCAAGTCACCCTCGAGGGTCCTGACTGTTAGGAGTTTCCCGTCTCGGGCCAAGCCAAGGACGGAGTCTTCCGTGAGGTCGAGCCATTCCTGCAGCCCTGCACGGTCGTAGAGCGGCCCGACTGCGTCAACGAGGAGCCGCGTCGCTTCTTCTCCGTCCATGGTCGGAACTCTACTCAGCGGTCATGTTGGAAGCCACTGATCGTTGACGCTTCTGGTCCCGATTTCAGCGCGTTTAGCCAGGCTCGCATCGCGTGGATGTCATCCGGGCGGAGGCCGACCATGGGGTGCGGGGGAATCATCAGGCTGGGTGTGCCGGCCGTGGCACCGAGCACTTTCCAGCCGTGCAGTTCAACCTCGCTGTCGTCCGTCCAGATGAACGGCCCCGCCTTGGCGGCTTGATCTTCGAGGAGACGTTGAGCCTTCCACCAGCCCCGGGCTTCGCCTGAACTGCGAGGCCCCGGAGGCAGAGGCAGGATCCGACCATTCGCCAGACCGCCCAGTTTGGGGACCAGCAGTCGCCTGACGGCATCGACTTCCACCCAAGTGGTCAGCCAGACCAGTTCCAGAGCGAACTCGGCCCGCAGCCCGTCGAGGGCCTCGATCAGAGCAGGTGCCCAGACCACCTCATAAGTCGCGGCCCTGTCGTCGTAGTCGACGAAGACTGAAGCAGTCGTGGCCGGACCCCAAGCTGCGTCTGGGCGCCCGAATGGGCAGACACACCCGTCCACATCCAGGTACAGTCGCGGCGCAATCGGTTCAGGCATCTCGGGGTCCTCTCTTGCGGGTTCTTCGACGCTACATCGCAACCTTGCCTCAGCTCACACGTGATGGAAGCATACGAACCATGACTGACAATCACGTACCCGACGATGCCGCTGACGGACCCGTCTCAGAGGCTGAGGCGCTTCGGGTCTCCGGCGATACTGTCAGGCGTCTAGCGGAAGCCGTGGCTCGATTGGCGGTCGATCCCGACTACTTCTTGCAGGCCCTCACGGACATGCTCCTGGCGATGGAGCCAATATCACGGGAGGAGCCGACTGAGAACGAAGTGCGTTTTCTGATCGAATCGGGCGCATTCACCGCTGAGGCGTGGGCCGCACCGTCGGCATCCGTGGACAGAGGAGATTGGCAACTCCGCAGAACTGAGGGATGGCTGCTGGACCTTTTCTCAACCATGTCGCTGGAGAGCGTGACAGGATTTCTGGGATGGGATGAGGGAAGAGTCCGGGCGGCCGTTATAGACGGGCACCTGTATGCGTTCGAGATATCCGGTCGGCTCCGCTTTCCCACCTGGCAATTTAACGTCGGATCCCCCGTGAAGCTTCTTCCGGGGCTCACCGAAATCATCGAAGTCATTGCCCCGCGATGGAGCTGGCAGAGCGCCGCGGGATTTATGGCCACGCCGCAATCAGAACTCGTCGCCGAGGGACGTCAAACCCCGGTTGAATGGCTCCGTGACGGAGGCAGCGTCAACGACGTGAGAGACATCGTCGAAGCTTCCGAATGGTTGTGAGAAGGTTGCGTCCTAGCTGAAGCGAAGATGTCGAGTAGTCGTCTTTGCGGGTTTGGAGGGTGGGGGATTTTACTGGCGCCACTGATCGAGCGTGGGCGGAAAGTGGGGTGTTTTGGTGGCGCCTGGGCGGTGTTTTGGCAGTGCCGAGCCGGCGAAGGTCTTAGGTGAGGCTTTTAAGTGTCACTAGATACCCACGGTGCGTCACCGATTACCCGCGGTGCGTCACCGATTACCCACGGTGCGTCACCGATTACCCACGGTCGACTGGTCGTCTTTGCGGGGCTGGAGGGGTGGGGTATTTCATTGGCGCCTGGGCGACGCTGCTCCGGGGGTCAGCGTTCTTCGGGTTGTGTAGCGCGGCATTCAATGGTTTCTTCGGCAGAGAGTCGCTCCGTTGAGTGAGCCCAGGCGAGTCCGTTGTTGAAAGGGTTTTCCTTCTCGAAGAACTGGAATCGTGACACGGCTCCCGAGCCGAAGAAGGCTTGCCACTCTCCATCAAAGGGCCACAGGGTCGGTCCCGTCTGTTGATTGCGGAAGAGGCGTCGGTCAAAGTCGACGTCGACGATTTTGCTCCGGCCAAAGCCAAGACGAACGATCCCTTTCAAGTCAATGTCTGCCAGCAAGATGTCGTCCGTGAAGGGAGGAAGGTCCTCAAAGAACATGCTGCGAGCTTCAGCAAGCTGGGCGTTTTGCCACAGGAACTCGGGCGTGCTGCTCGTTAGATCGCTTTCTGAACGTCGGTGCGGAGGAGTGCGGTTTTGGCTTTGGCAAGGTCGCGGTCGGTTTCGTTGAGGTAGCGCATGTCCGCTTCGCGGAGCCCGAGGTCGAGGTCGCGTACCCCCATCACGCGGACGTTGGATCCGGGGTAGTCAGCTGCGGCGGTGAGGACTCGGTTCGCGGTACGTGGTTTCTCGCAGACGTACCAGACGGCGGAGACCTTCTCGTCGCGTCCGTAGGCTTCGAGCTTGGAGCGGTAGGTGCCGAGGGCCCGGTTCAGGTCGCACTCGATCTCGATTGCGATGTAGCTGCGGCCGTCTTTGGCGAGGATGGCGAGGTCTGGCACCTTGGAGACCTGACCTTCTTTCCCGTCGTACTTGGAGTTGAAGTAGAGGGGTAGGTCGTCACCGTTTGCGAAGTGCCCGGTGGTCAGTTCTCGCTGGGAGAGGAGCGGGAGTGGGACGATGCCGGAGAACTGGATGGCTATGTCGGCGGCCAGGAGTGCATGGTGGGCGTTGAACCAGGAGACCGGTCCGATGGAACGCCACGGGGTGTCCGCGATGCGCGCACCGAACGCGGTGGCTGACCAAACCCTCTGACGGTACTCAATGGGCGTCTGGACGACCAAAGGTCCATCGCTGACGCCGTTCTTGATCGCTGCAACTTTGAGAAGGCGTCGGTAGACTCTACCAGCCTTCGCCTCGAGAAACGCCTGCAAGCCGGCTGCCGTATCCTCATTGCCGCGAGCCACGTCCGGATGCCAGGAGCGCACGGGGTTCTCCATCGCCGCGATCTGGACGCTCGTCATGCAGTACCAGCGGGCGAGCATCCGGACGCGGTCGAGGTCGCCGTCGGTGATGTCGATGCCAGCCTCGCGTCGTTCGCCGGTTCGGGTGGGGCGGCTCATGCGGGTCGGTGCGGGTGATCTACCCATTCTCTTTTGCTCCTTCGGTTCTACTTCACGCTAGGGCGGAAGAGGTGAGCACAGGTGGACCAATGCGAGGCGATATCAGCGCTTTTTGAAACGTAGGCCAGTTACGCCAACGACCTACTATTCAACGAGCGTCGACAGCCGGTAGTGCGTTCATTCACTTGTCCGATAGGCGGTCGGGTTTCGTTAGGGCAAATTCAGGGCAGAGCCTGCAATGGTGCGTCGTAGAGCGGGAAGACTACGTAGCCTTCGTGGCCAGAGTGATGGCTGGGAGGGCTCCATCACTCATTCATTTGAAGCGAATCCGCTCGGCTCGTCTCGTGAGCGTCGCGCAGGTTGGCTGAGGCCTGCTCTGGGAGCGCCCATGCGCTCTGGCCTGTCGGCCAGTACCAGCCTGGCCTTGCGTCGAGGATTGACTCGGTCCTCTCGTTTTCGGCGTGAGCTTCGCTCGGCCGGTTGCTCGACCGGTTGCTCGGTAGGTCGCGCTGATGAGGCAGCATCCGGTTTCCGGGCGGGGTACCTGAAGGCTTAGAAGGTGACGGTTCATTCGCTGGCTCGAGCTTTGTAGCGAGCTACTTCGTAGAGCAGCGGGAGGGTGGTGCGCAGGAGAGGTCGGGGCGCGTTCTCGAGATGGCTGGGGGGTCTAGAAGGTAGGTGTCCTTTTCGAGGAGGGCATGGGTACAACGCTGTCGTAGTTCGTCTCCGAAGTCTTCTTCAGCTGGTGCAGCGCTGCGGGCATCTGCTCGAGGCTGAAGGACAGGGTGGTCACCTTCTTGGGTTCAAGACTGACCCTGGCGGTGTCGACGTCGTGGGTTTCGTGGGAGCCAGATATGTGTCTTCGGTTGCGGTGGTCAAGCTGATCTGGCAGGTGCCGGTGTGTAGAACGTGGCAGCTTCTCGCCCTGATGGGGTGGCTGGCTCGTGGGCGTCGTGGTGTGGGGCGTGAGGGTCCTCCCGGGCTCAGGCCGGTTTTCGGGTCTGCCGGATTTGCGGACTTTGGCGGGGTTGTGGAGGTGGTCACCTGGTTGTGTGCGTCGCGGAGCGCGCATGGTCGTCCGGGGGCGCCTGGGTCTCCGTGCTGGACTGTGGCCTGGTCGGCGAACGTGGCTGCGGGTGCGGCGAGGCGTGGTGGGAGCGCGGAGCGCGGGGGTCGCGGAGCGGCCCGGAGAGGGGAACGTGAGTGTGCGGGCCCGGAGGGTCTGGGATGGGAGACATGCTCGCTACAGTTCGGGAGGCCCCATCCAAATCCACCAGATTGCGAAGCGAACACGTCGTCAATAAGCCAGACGTGCAAAACCAATCGAGGGCAAGCGCCCAGTCAGAAGACCAGGAACACCAGAGCAGAGAAGCGCACGCGAGCGCCCTCCCGTCAAGACGCAAGACGACGAGCGAACGCTGGGCAAACCGCGGGAACCCCAAGCGGCGACACACGAGAACGAGTTCGGGAGGCGCCACGCCAGGAAGGCGACCACCGTTGAATGGTCCCGCCAATGGTGAGCCGGCAGAACAGAGTAGGAGTCCTGGGATTATCCGGCGGCGGCCGTATGGTGGACGGCAGGCGTGAGCAACGTGAGGTGGGATCTCGGGTACGGCGAGCAATGAGCATGGCTCCGACCGGGACACCAGGGGCCCCCGGCGATCTGGCGAGTTGCTCGGTGCCGGCGGCGGAAGGTACAACGCCAGCCACCGGACATCTGATGGGCGCAGGATCAGCAGGGCAGCAGGATGAGGGCGGGAGGGGCCACTCCCAGGTGGACGCTCGCGCCGTCACTCGTGCACCGGGTGGGCGGAGCCTGAGCGGATGAGCGCTGGAGCTGACACCTACCCACGGTGGGTGGCAGGGCTCCACGCCCTGAGGTGGCAGGGGGCTCATCGCCCCCTGCACTCTGATTCACCTTCTCCCTGTCCCGTCGCTCAACTTTTCCCCTCGTCCTCCCATCCCTGACTCTCCGGCTTTCCTTCTACGGCCGGTCGACGCGAACTGAAACTGCGGGCAGCTCGATGGGCTCAACGGGGCGCATGCCCATCGCATACGCGGTGGCTGTCTCCTGCCACTCCCGCTGTGCTCGCAGCAACCGCTCGAACGCGCCCAGCTCGCTCGCGGCGTACACCAGGTGCTCGATCTCGGTTGCATACGCGGCCAGCTCGGCGGGGGTGAAGTCTGCCGTCCAGGCGAACAGGTCCGAGAGGGCCGCCTGCACGTCGCCGCGGTTCCTGCCGATCGCGCGGATCAGTCGGCTGGACAACGCGACCCCGTTCTCCAGGGCGTCGAGGTCGCGGCCGCGCAGGATCACGAGGTCGTCACCGTCCCGGCGGGTGAGGCGCACCTGACCCTCGTCAATGCGGGACAGGACCTCCTTGGGCTTACGGAGCAGGTCGGTGAATGTCGCGGTAATCATGCTGGTCAGCTATATCAGATAAACATCAGAGATAGGGTTTCTCGCCCTGAGCAGCGACGGCCCGGCGGCGGGTTGCTCGCGGGAGAGGCCGGCGCGAGCGCCGTGCGTAGGGTCAGTGGCCGCGCTTCACTCCCCGGTGGGGCCGACTCGTGTTCGCCGGGGGGACCTGCGCGGAGGCGTTGCACGCGGTCGCTAGAGTGACCCCGTGCCCACCGAGCCCCTCTCAGAACTTTCCCGCCTTGGCGTCTCCAACTCGCTCCTCGGCCTCTGTCGCGGCGCGTACCTCGTGACCCACCGTCTGAACCAGCATCCGCCCATGGACGACAGTCCGGTCCGCCAGTACGACCTGACTCCCGAGCTTGCGGAGCAGGCACGGGCGACGCGGGCCACGATCACGCTCGCGATCGGCACCGGCGTGCAGCAGGCGGAAGGGCGCGATTCTCCTCCGCAACGAGGAGGCGGTCGCCGCGCCACTGGCGAGCACCGCGCGGAGCTCCATCGAAGCGTGGGGACGGGCCTGGTACCTCATGGGCGTGGCTACTGCGGGGGAGTTCGCCCGGCGCCGGATGTCGTTGCGCTTTTCGGGGATCGCGTGGGCCCGAAGGAGTCGGTTCCACATTCGTTCACGTCAACGTGGACGGCAGTCGCCAATCCGTCCCAGCGCAGGAGACACACGCCAGTGAGATAACGAAGCTCGTTGGACCTCAAGGAGATCCCGCAGGCCCCTCGGTATACCGGGCTCGCCGTCGACCTGATGACGGCCGCTCGCTTGGAGAGTCCGCGCGAGCTGAACTCGGCACTGTCGGCCGTGGCGCACGGCGAAGGCTCCTCGCTCGGAGGGATGAGCATCCAGACGCGTGCCCCACAGGGGACACGGAAACCCACGGTCACGCATTGCGAATGTCCTCAGCGAACGTGCTCCAATACGTCTTCGGGGTGACCGAGTGCCGGCACGCCGTCATTTGGCGGTATCTCTCACTGTTGGGAAATCCGTTTGAGACTTCACAGAGGTGGGTCGAGGTTTTCACCCAGGCGAGCGCGAACCTTCAGCGGATCGACAACGCGATCGTGAGCCCGGGCGGCGGCACAAGGTGGGGATCGACGGTGTCCGCGCTCTTTGATAGGTGGACAGGTAACGCCAACGGCCTAGTTCTCAGCCGTCGTTGAAACAGGCGGGGGTTTGGGGGCTG
>NZ_JASJXJ010000179.1:0-6871 GCF_035018685.1 Cryobacterium sp. RTC2.1 | reverse complement strand
GGGCGGGGCGACGGGGGCTAGAGGCCGTTCGAGGTGAGCCAGTCGAGGAGCACCCGCTCGAACTCGTCAGGGAGTTCGACGCTCGGCAGATGCGCGGCGTCGCGGAAGGTGCAGCCGCTCGCGAAGGGCAGCGTCGACAGCAGGTACTCGTACTGGGCGAGCGCGGGCGTCACGTCGAACTCGCCGACCGTCACGAGCGCGGGAACCTCGATATCGATCACCCGGTTGCTCGCGGGCGGTTCGAGCGGGATCGGGATCGGGTTCTCCTCGGCGTGCACGACATTGACCCGGTTGAGCGCGTAGGCCGTCGACACGAACTCGGGATCGAGGGCCTTCTCGTCCCTGGTCGTGCCGATCGCCCACAGCGCGACCTCCAGCCGGGCGAGCCGGTGCCAGTCACGGGCGTCGAAGGCCTCGTCGAGTTCGTCGAACCGGGCGTCCTCGAGCTCGGTGAGCTCGACTTCGGGGAAACCGCTCGGGCCGGACCCGATCGTGACGAGCCCGGCGACCCTGTCCGGGCTCTCGAGGGCGATGTCGATCGCGATCGACCCTCCGCGCGAGCAGCCGACGAGGGTCGCGGACGCGATGCCGAGATGATCGAGCAGCGCGACGGCATCCGCCCGGTTGGAGAACGCGACGTTCTCGGTCGTGGTCTGCCCGAAGCCGCGCGCATCGAACCGCACCACGAAATGCCTGGCGGCGAGGGCTGCGACCTGGGGGTCCCACATGCGCAGGTTCGCGATGCCGGCGTGCAGCAGCAGGATCGCCGGCGACGACAGCGCACCTTCGGTCTCGTAGTACATCGACGCACCCGGAACGCTGAGATGAGGCATGCTTCGAGCGTACGGCTGTGGCGTGACCGCTGGCAAGACTCGCGCTCTCCTGCAGCAGAACTGTCCCCTAATCTGGGAGTAATGAGCGGCGTCCTGGTCGGGTTCTCCATCATCGGATTCGTGATCCTGGTGGGCTACCTCATCGAGCGTGCGGGGTTCGCTGGCCCGACGGCCGGGTTCGTGCTCAATCGGGTCGCCTTCTTCGTGGCGATGCCCGCGCTGATGTTCACCGTCCTGAGCCACACGGATGTCCGGGTGCTGTTCTCCTGGTTCCTCCTGACCACCCTGTGCACCGTCCTGGTCATCGTCGTGGTCTACCTCGCGGCCAGCCGGTTCCTCGTGCGCCGCAGGGCGATCGGTGGGAGCCGGCGCCGGGACCGCGTGGCGGAAACCGCGCTCGGCGTCGCGGGAGCCGGCTACGTCAACGCGAACAACATCGGCCTGCCCGTAGCGATCTACGTGCTCGGCAGTGCGCACTACGTCGCCCCGGTGCTCCTCCTGCAGCTGCTCGTCTTCGCGCCGATCCTGCTCGGCATCCTCGACGTCGCGACGAGCGGCCGGGTCTCGGTCCGGTCGATCCTGACCCAGCCGTTCCGGAACCCGCTGATCCTCGCCTCCCTGTCCGGTCTGATCGTGGCCGTATTCCGGATCCCGATCCCGGACGCCGTGTTCGCACCCCTCGACATCCTCGGAGGGGCCGGTGTCCCGATGGTCCTTCTCTCGTTCGGCATGTCACTGCGCGGCGACCGGATCCTGCGACCCGGCTCAGGGAGGAAGCAGGTCGCGCTCGCGGCGACGCTCAAGGTGGCCGTGATGCCGGTCGTTGCCTGGGCCTTCGGCCGATTCGTCTTCGGGCTCGGCCCCGCAGAGCTGTTCGCCGTCGTGACAGTCGCAGCCCTGCCGACCGCGCAGAACGTCTTCAACTATGCGGCCCGGTACGACCGCGGCATGGTCGTCGCCCGCGACACCGTGCTCGTGACGACGATCGCCGCCATCCCGGCGTTGCTCGTGATCGCGGCCCTGCTCGCGCCGGCCGCCTAGGCCTGCGGGTGGTCTAGACCTGTGGGCGGCGGTAGGCGGATGCCGGCGGCCGGGTCAGCCACGGGCGGAGCCACCGCGTGATCCACGGCATCACGAGCAGTGTCATCGTGGGCGCCATCACGAGGGTCGTCATCAGGATGCGGGGCACGATCGGGTAGCCGCCCCACTCGGGGATCGCGAGTGTGACGAGGAAGGTGAAGACCACGTTGGTCGGGAAGAAGCCGAGGCCGATCGCGACGGTCTGCTTCCACTGCGAGGGCTGGTAGATGCCCGAGTCCGCGCCCTCCTGCGGGGTGTCGAACCAGCCTTCGATGCCGGTGCGCTTCTGCACGCGGGCGTCGAGGATGTAGTCGACGCCCTGGGCGAGCCACTCGGCGCGCTCATCGGAGCCTTCCCAGGCATCCAGTGAATCGGAGTTGTCGAAACGGTAGAGCATGTGCCAACTGAGCGAGTCCGCGCTCGTGCGCACCCAGCCGGAGCCGAGGAAGCCGGGGAACGCGCTCGCGAGGTCCATGCCCTGCTGGGCCCAGTGGGTCGCCTCGGCTATCCGGGTGGGTTGCACCCGGCGCGTGATGGAGACGGTGACGGAATCGGACGGCCCGGCCGCCGCCGGATTGCCGTCGTTCCCCGGCGATACGGAAGACATGCTTCCAGTATCCCCGACGGTCGCGTCATCCGGCGAGGGGTCAGAAGATCATCGGGCGGTCGTCGTCCTCGTCGTCGAGGGTGAGGTCGACGACGACGGGCACGTGGTCGCTCGGTGCGTCGCCCTTGCGTTCGTTCCGGTGGATGCTCGCGGCGGTGACGAGGTCGGTGAACGCCGGTGAGCCGAGGATGAAGTCGATGCGGAGGCCCTCGTTGCGCGGGAACCGCAGTTGCTTGTAGTCCCAGTAGGTGAAGCCCTCCGGAACGAGGGTGCGCACGGGGTCGGTCAGCCCTGCGGCGGCGAAGGCCTCGAAGGCGGCCCGTTCCGGCGGTGAGATGTGCGTCGACACCCCGGGGACCAGCGTCGGGTCGCCGACGTCGGAGTCGAGGGGGGCCACGTTCCAGTCGCCCATCAGCGCGAGGGCGAGATCGGGGCGGGCGGCGAGTTCGGCGCGGGCGTGCTCGTCGAGCTTCGCGAGCCAGTCGAGCTTGTACGCGTAGTGCGGGTCGTCGAGCGCGCGCCCGTTCGGCACGTAGAGGCTCCAGAGCCGCAGGTCATTCACCGTGACCCCGAGCGCACGGGCCTCGAGCGGCAGCCCGGGGCCTTCCTGGCCTTTCAGGAAGCCGGGCATGCCGGGGAAGCTCGTTGCGACATCCGTCATAGGGTGCCTGCTCGCGAAGGCGACGCCGTTCCACTGGCTGAGGCCGTGGATGGCGAGCTCGTACCCGGCCTCTTCGAAGACGTCGGAGGGGAACTGCTCCGGCTTGCACTTGATCTCCTGCATGGCGAGCACGTCGATGTCCTCGCGCACGAGCCAGTCGACGACACGGGCGGAGCGGGCTCGGATGGAGTTGACGTTCCAGGTGGCGATGCGCATGCGCCCAGCCTATTTGACGGATGCCGGCTTCGGGCCGACCTGCGCGGCCAGCGCCGCGAGCACGTCCGCCGGGGTCGCTGCCGACTGCAGTGCGGCGCGGAAGGCGGGCTTCATCAGGGCGCGGGACAGCTGGGCGAGCACGGTGAGGTGCTCGGTTCCGGCCGCCGCCTCCGGAACGGCGATCAGGAAGATCAGCGTGGCCGGGGTGCCATCGGGCGCGTTCCAGGCGACGCCGTGCCTGCTGCGGGCGAAGGCCAGGATCGGGGCGCTCACGCCGTCCGATTTGGCGTGCGGGATCGCGATGCCGTCTCCGACGGCCGTGGTGCCGAGCTTCTCGCGGGCGAGGGCCGCCTGGATGACGACGCCTGCGTCGGTGACGCGGCCGGTGGCGCCCATCCGGCCGACGAGGGTGCGAATCATCGCGTCGGTGTCGGTCTCGGCGGCGTCGAGCACGATCGTGTCTTCGTCGATGTAGTCGAGAACCGTCTTCGGTGCCGGTGCCGGGGCCGGGGCCGGTGCCGGCACTGCCTGTGGTGCCGTCGAGACGGATGTCTCCGCGGCGGCCTGCCGCGTGTGGCGTTCGGCCCTGCGCGCGGACATTCCGAGGAGCAGCAGGGAGACGAGGGCGGTGACGACGGCACCGATGAGCAGGGCCGCGAAGTACATCGGCACCCCGGAGACGGCGCCGAAGACGGCGACGATCGGTCCGCCGTGCGGCACGGAGTCGGTGACCGCGAAGAGGGCTGCGATGCCGCCGGCGACGGCTCCGCCGAGCATGTTCGCGGGGATGACCTGCAGCGGCTTGGCGGCGGCGAGCGGGATGGCGCCTTCTGTGATGCCGAAGAACCCCATGAACAGGGCGGCGATCCCGGCCTCACGCTCCGGCTTGGAGAAGTAGCGGCCGCGGATCAGGGTGGCCAGGCCCATCCCGAGCGGCGGGACGGCGATCGCGGCGGCGACCATGCCCATCGGGGCGGGGTTCCCTGTCGCGATCAGGGCGCTGCCGAAGAGGAACGCGGTCTTGTTGACCGGGCCGCCCATGTCGAAGGCGACCATGGCGCCGAGGATCAGGCCGAGCACGATCGCGCTGCCGCCCTGCAGGCCGGTGAGGAACGTGCTCATGGTGGAGAAGACCCAGCTGATCGGCTGGCCGAGGGCGAGCACGAAGGCGCCGCCGACGATCACGGTGGTGAGCACGGGGATCACGAGGATCGGCATGATCGGCTTGATGTACCGGTGCACGGGGATTTTCTTGATGCCGAGGGCGACGAAACCGACGAGGAACCCGGTGACGATGCCGCCGATGAAGCCGGCGCCGGACTCGGAGTGGTAGAACGACCCTGTCGTGGCGATCCAGCCGCAGATCATGCCCGGCGCGAGCCCGGGCCGGTCGGCGATCGCGTAGGCGATGAACCCGGAGAGGATCGGCACCATCAGGGTGAAGCCGAGCACGCCGATCTGGTTGATCGTCAACCAGAAGCTGCCCTCCGGGATGACGAGACCCTTCGGGGTCGCCTCGCCGCCGAGGGAGAGCGAGATGGCGATCAGCAGCCCGCCGACCACGACGAACGGGATCATGTAGGAGACGCCGTTCATCAGGGCGCGGTACAGGGTGCCGCCGACGTCTGACCTGCCGGTGGTCGGGGCGGGGGTATTCCCGGCCGAGCCGTCGGGTCCGTCGGCGGCCGCTGACGGCGCGGCGGCGAGGGCCTCCCGGATCAAAGCGGCAGGGCGGTGGATGCCGTCGGCCACCCCGACGGAGATGATCCGCTTGCCCGCGAAGCGTGACGGGTCGATCCTGGTGTCTGCCGCGATCACGACGGCGTCGGCACGGTCGATGTCGGCCGGGCTGAAGGCGCCTTCGACGCCGACGGAGCCATGCGTCTCGACCTTCATGTCATAGCCGAGTTCGGCCGCCGCGGCCGATAGCTTCTCGGCAGCCATGTAGGTGTGCGCGATGCCGGTGGGGCAGGCCGTGAGGCCCAGGATCAGGAGTCGATGTGGTGCTGTTGTCGCGGTGAGGGGTTCGGGCATGGCTCGAGAGTCCTTCCGGGCCGAGGTCGACCGGAATCTCCGTGAACACCGCAGCTCAATTTCATAAGCTTAACTAACTTTATTTCGCCCCGCGAACGAGGGTGGCTCGTGAGGTGTCGCACATCGACGTTCACGTGACGTGGGAACTTCGATCTGCGACGAGTCGGGAAGAGCCGGGACCTCCGGGCGGTTACGGGACGTGACAGGATCGAAGGATGAGCGGAAAGCGGGACCGGTGCGCGGCGAACTGAGCGTTTTCGCCCTCGAGGGGATTCCCGAGGTCGCGGCGGGCGCCGACCTCGCCGGGCTGATCCTCGCCGCTGCAGAAGTCGCGGCCGCCGGAGTCGCTGGGGGCACCCTGCTGAGTGACGGCGACATCCTCGCGGTCACGAGCAAGATCGTCTCCAAGGCCGAGGGCCGCCTGCGCGCGGCGGCCGACCGCGAGCAGGCGATCACCGAGGAGACCGTGCGTGTCGTCGCGACCCGCGCGTACCCGGGTGGCGTGACCCGCATCGTCGAGAACCGGCAGGGCCTCGTGATGGCCGCGGCCGGCGTCGACGCGAGCAACACCCCCGAGGGCTTCGTGCTGCTCCTTCCGGCCGATCCGGATGCCTCCGCCCGCGCCCTCTGCGCCGCGGTGCGGGCACGCACCGGGCTCCGCCTCGGTGTCATCATCACCGACACCGCTGGGCGCCCCTGGCGCGAGGGCCAGACCGACATCGCGATCGGCGCGGCCGGCGTCGCCGTGCTCGACGACCTGCGCGGCACGACGGATGCCGCCGGCAAACTCCTCAACGTCACCGCGCCCGCCGTCGGCGACGAGATCGCCGGCGCCGCCGACCTCGTCAAGGGCAAGGCGAGCGGCAACCCGGTCGCCGTGATCCGGGGGCTCGGCCGGCTGGTCCTGCCGCTCCCGGCCGCTGACCCCGTCACCGCCGGATCGGGTGTTGTCGATCGCGGGGCGGCTATTCTGCTGCGCCCGAGCGAGACCGACATGTTCCGGCTCGGCAGCGCGGAGGCCGAGGCCCTCGGCTACACCAGGGGCTACGCGGCCGGACTGGCCGCCGGACTCACCGCCGCGGAAGCCGACCTGCCGTGAGCTGGGTGGTCGTGGTTCCGGTCAAGGGAAACCCTGGCGCGAAGACACGCCTCGGCGGCGCCGGCCCGGACCGTGCCGAGCTCGCCGACGCGTTCGCCCTCGACACCGTTGCTGCCCTCGCCGCAGCCGCCCCGGTCCTTGCCGTCTTCGTCGTGACCGGGGACACCGTCCTCGGCGCGCGACTCGCCCGCCTGGGCGCGCACATCGTCGCCGAGGTTCGGGACCCGGTCGACCCGCTCAACGCCGCGATCGACGTGGGACTGGCCGCGGCCGCTGCGGAGTTCCCCGCTGCGCACCGCGCCGTCATCACCGGAGACCTGCCTGCCCTCACCGCGGATGAC
>NZ_JASJXJ010000178.1:0-6878 GCF_035018685.1 Cryobacterium sp. RTC2.1 | reverse complement strand
GGTGCTGTTGTCCGGGTGCTCGCCGGCCCGGCGAGGGGGGCGAGTTGCGGGGTCGAGGAGAGTTTCGCCATCAGCGAGGCCTTGAGGGCGGCTGAGGGCTGCACGGGGGCGGTCGCGAGACCCAGGGCCACCGCCGTGTCGCTCAGTTCGGCGGACTCGATTCGGGCCTCTTCGGAGGACTCCAGGTGCGCCTCGAAGGCGGCGCGCTCCCTGGCCTCGAGGGCGTTGAGCGCGTAGGCGCCGGACAGCTCGCCGGGGTTGCGCTCCGGGGTGCCGGTGTTCTCGGTGCCGGTCATGATGCCACGCCCAGTTCGTCGCGAAGGCGGATGAGCCCGTCCCTGAGCCTCGTCTTCACGGTCCCGAGCGGGATATGCAGTTGGGCGGCGACTTCGCTCTGGCTGAAGCCCCCGTAGTAGGCAAGACTGATCGCCTGGCGTTGCAGTTCGGTCAGTCTGGACATCGCCTTCTCCACCCTTTCATGCTCGATTCGTGTTTCTACGGTCTCGGACACGTCGTCGTAGGCAACCGCGAGGTCGCGGATGCCGATCTTCGTGTCCCGGTCGCGGCCGGCCTGCGACGACCTGATCCGGTCGACCGCACGACGGTGCGCCATGGTCATGATCCAGGTGGAAGCCCCGCCACGCGCCGGCTCGTACCGCGTCGCCGATTGCCAGATCTCCAGGAAGATCTCCTGGGTCACTTCTTCCGACTGGGCGTGGTCGATGAGCAGGCGCTTGACCAGACCGAGCACCCGAGGGGCCATCTGGTCGTACAGTTCCCCGAAGGCCGCCTGGTCGCCAGTGGCGACCCGGGTAAGCAGCTCCTCTTTTGAGGGAGGCGCTGTCGACTCGGTGTCAGCGGCGAAGTCAGCAGTCATGAGAACCAGCATGTCAGGTCTTATCCCGTTCCATGACTAGTGTTCGGCGCCGAACACGAAATGGATTGGTCAGAAAAGGCTGAAGGCCAGGCCGCAGAACGCCTCTCGGCGCGAGGCCGCTCAGAGCGGCGAATATTGGAGCCCGGGGTTACTGCGGCCCGACCAGCATCCAGTGTAAACGACGAGGACGGATGTTTATTCCTAGTCGAGCGAATCGCTGCGCCACAACCGGGCGCACGATCCGAACTCCTGGGCCGTCGTCGAGAACCGCAGGGCGCGAGTGGTCAGCTCTGAGGCGCGGGACACCCCCGATGCGGCGAGTTCCGTCGCGTCAAGGTCGTCGGCGACACTCGCGCATCCGCTTGCGATGACCCGGCAGAACGCCGCGGCACGGTCGAGCGCGACGGCGAAGTCGCCCGTGAAGATGCCGCGGAGGATCTGGTCGGCGAGGGCGATGATCTCAGCGGGTCCGGTCGGCGCGGCGGCTCCGGCGATGACGGGGTCGATCGCCACGGTGACCTCGGTGCCGCGCTGGTAGAGGAACGACGTGCCTTCAGGATCCTGGCGGATGAGCAGGCGGACGAGGTAGATCCGCCAGAGCGCGCCGGGCAGGCTGCGCGGCGTTGCGCGCGACCACAGCTCGGCGACCGCGTCGATACCGTGTTCGTCGGTGTACGCGACGAGGCGCTCGACGACCTCGGGATCGGGGTCGTTCCGCACCCGGGCGAGCAGTGCATGAGCGGTCTCGTGCGCGACGCGGCTGATTGCCGCCGGATCCTGGCCACCCTCGAAGGATTCGAACTTGCTGCCCGAGAACTGGGTGGGCTTGTGGAAGTCCTCTGCCAATCGAATCCTCCGTGTCTCGTGCGTGACTCGTGCGTGTTGGGTGCGTGTCTGGTGGGGCCTCGCGGGGCGAATCCGTCCGTGAGGGGACCCTCCCAACGGTACCCAGAAAAACCTTGCCCGAATCCACGGTAGATTATTTACCGCGGGCCTCTAGCTCAGTTGGTAGAGCAAAGGACTTTTAATCCTTGGGTCGTCGGTTCGAGCCCGACGGGGCCCACTCTTGTGTTAGCAGCAGTATGTGCGCAGCGGTTGCGGTGATAACACTCTCGTGTTAGCGTCAGTCACATGAGCACACGATCAGTGATAATCGACGCGACGGCCGAGTTGCTGGCGCAGTCCCCTGGCGGGGACATCTCGACGCGCGCCGTGTGCGAAGCGGCGGGAGTGCAGCAACCGGTCATCTACCGGCTGTTCGGCGACAAGGAGGGCCTGCTCGCGGCCACGGTCGATCAGGTCTGGGACCAGTACCTGGGCATGAAGCGCGCAGCCGAGGAATCCGCCGATCCGTTGAGCGACCTGCGGGCCGGCTGGGACAGCCACAATGCGTTCGCCCTCGCCCAGCCGAACGCCTACCGGCTCCTGTTCGGGTCAGGATCCGTCGCCAAGGCGGAATCAGCGAACGAAGCCATGCGACTCCTCCAGAGCGTGCTCGAACGCCTGGCCGCGCAGGGACGGCTGCGCGTTGCTCCTGAGATCGCGGCACGGGTGGTGATGGCGGCGAATACCGGAGTCGCTCTCGCCCTGATCCTCCGCCCTGCGCTCTATCCCGACCCGGCCATTTCGTCGATGATGCGTGACATCGTCCTCGGCGGGCTGGTATCCGACACCGCGCCCGCTCCGGACGCCGGCGAATCCGCCCGCATTGCGGCGATCACCCTCCGCACGAGCCGTCCCACCCTGCCCCCTGCTCTCTTCACGGGCCGCGAGGCCGGGCTGCTCGACGAATGGCTGGAGCGCATCCAGTCCTCGTCGCCCTCCGACTGACAGCCAGCCCCACCGCAGGTCTTCAGGCGTCCCGCCGGGGCGTCATCCGTCGCGCCCGAAACAGGGCGCGCACCACCGCAGCGCAACAGAAAGCGAATCCCCCATGAGTACCATCGGCACCAATCCCACCATCCAGGGCTCCCGGGTCGCCCTCGTCACCGGCGGGTCCGGCGGCATCGGACGCGCCGTCGTCGAGCGACTTGCAGACGACGGCTTCGCCCTCGGCGTGCACTACGCCGGCAACCAGGCGAAAGCCGATGAGACCGCCGCCGCGGTCAAGGCCGCGGGCGGCCGCGCCATCGCGATCGGCGGCGACGTCGCCGACGAGGGAGCCATGTCGGCCGCGTTCGACGCGGTGGAGGCGGAGTTCGGCGGGATCGACGTCGTCGTGAACACGGCAGGCATCATGCTCCTCTCGCCGATCGCGACCCTCGACCTCGCCGACCTCGACCGGATCTACCGCACCAACATCCGTGGCACCGTCGTGATCTCCCAGCAGGCGGCCCGCCGGGTCCGCCCGGGCGGAGCGATCATCAACTTCTCCACCTCCGTCACCCGCACCCAGTTCCCCGGCTACGGCGCCTACGTGGCGAGCAAGGCCGCGGTCGAGAGCATCACGCTCATCCTCGCCCGTGAACTGCGCGGCAAGGACGTGACCGTCAACGCGGTCGCCCCCGGCCCGACCGCGACCGCCCTGTTCCTGAACGGCAAGGACGAGGCCACGATCACGAACCTCGCCGCGGCCGTCCCCCTGGAAAGGCTCGGCCAGCCCACCGACATCGCCGAGACCGTCGCGTTCCTCGCCGGCCCCGCCCGCTGGGTCAACGGCCAGGTCATCTTCACCAACGGCGGGCTCGCCTAGCCCCCGCTGACTCCCATGCGGCCGCTCCGTTTGCGCCGCTTCTCGGCATAGAGCTCCTGGTCCGCGCGCTCGCGGATGCTGTGGGCGTCATCTCCGGGGCGGGCTTCTGCCAGTCCCGACGACCAGTCCAGACCGCCCGGTGCGGAGATCCGCGCGAGCATCTCCCTGGCCTGCTCCACCGTCGTGGACGTCATCAGCAGCAGGAACTCATCACCGCCCAGGCGCACGACCGAGTCATAGGGTCGCGTGTTGCGTCTCAGGCAGCCCGCGAAGGCCACCAGCACGCGATCCCCTTCCGCATGCCCGTGCTCGTCGTTGAGGCGTTTGAAGTCATCGAGATCGAGAATCGCGACGGTCATCGGTTGCCCGGTACGCGTTCCCCTGGCGAGCTCGAGGTCGAGACGGGCATCCAGCCCCGACCGGTTCAGGACGCCGGTGAGCGGGTCGGTGGTGATCTCCCGGTCGAGCTTGGCCCGCAGATACCCAGCGGCCTCCCGGCAGAAGAGCGACGCGAGAGCCAGGTTGACCCAGGTGATCTGGACGGCGTCGAAGGGATTCACGGCGAGCGCGATGCCGGAGGCCCCGAACGCGAATCCGACCGCCAGTCGCGACACGAACGGACGGTAGAACCAGCCGAGATAACAGGCGAACATCGGGTAGAGCACCAGGTTGTTCACCGACAGGATCGGGGCAGTCGAGACCGCCATCTGCAGCGCGGTCACCGCGAAGAACACGAGGGTTCCCGCGAGCCCGACCCAGCGCGGGAAGCGGGCTCCGAACGCGACGGGCAGCGCGGAGACGACGGCGGCCACGAGGGTCCAGAGCCAGGTCCACAGCGAGCCGAGCCCGCCCCCTGCCGAGGTCGCAGCATCCACCAGGCCGCTGATGACGATGACGAAGCCGGCGGCCGACGTGACGTAGGCGAACGGCGGGATCAGCGAGGCCGCCGTTGGACCGCTCTCTCGCCGCACGTGTCTTCTCCCGATCCTCAGGCCATCGGCCCGAGCCGCTCGAATGGGCACACCCATTCGTACTACGCTCAGGCTATCGCCCCACCAACGGATGCCCGGCACGAGGAGTCGCAATGCCCAGGAAGGTCAAGTGGCTCGAGGAGCCCATCCCGGAGAACTACCCGAAGGCGGCCGACTACCTGCGGTTGCTCGTGAACGAGCACGCGGTCGAGGCGACCTCGCTCGCCCTCGAGGCAGCGCCCATCACCTTCCACAAGGCCAAGGACATCCTGCGCGCCGCCGGTCTCCCCCTGCTCACGCCGGAGAACCCGCACGTCGCCAATTACCTCAGGCTGATCCGCGAGGGTCGCCGGCTGGGCCCGATCCTGCTCGTGCGCGGCAATCTGCCTGCCGCGGTTCCGCTGCACATCGCGGATGGCTACCACCGCGTCTGCGCGACGTACCTCACGAACGAGAACACCGACATCCCGGTTCAGCTGGCGGACCTGACGCTCTAACCGCGCCCATGGTGCACTGCCGGTTGCCTGTCCGGACACCCCGATGACGTTCCAGACCCTTGCGATCATCTCCCTGGTCGGCCTGCTCGGCCCGCTGCTGGCGACCCCGCAGCGCTGGCGGGTTCCGGTCATGCTCGGCGAGCTCCTCGCTGGAATCCTCGTCGGCCGCACCGGGCTCGGACTCGTCGACTCGAGCGATCCGACCCTGACCCTGCTCGCTGACGTCGGGTTCGCACTGATCATGTTCGTGGCAGGCACCCACGTTCCGGTGCGTGATGCCGGTATCCGTTCGGCGCTCGGCAAGGGCACGGCCAGGGCCGGTCTGGCCGCCGGCATCGCGATCGTGCTCGGCGTGGCGACGGCGGTGCTCTTCGGTACCGGCCATGCGCCACTGTATGCGGTGCTGCTCGCGTCGTCGTCTGCGGCGCTCGTGCTGCCGGTGATCGACTCGCTGAAACTGACCGGCCCGTCGGTGCTGCAGGTGACCGCGCAGGTCGCGATCGCCGACGTCGCTGCGATCGTCGCCCTGCCGATCGTGATCGACCCGGCCAATGCAGGCTCGGCCGCGCTCGGCGCCACAGCGGTCGCGGCATCCGCGGCGCTGCTGTATCTCGTGCTGTCGCGACTCGAGAAGAATGGCGCCCGGCTCCGACTGCACCGGGTGTCCGAGGACCGCAAGTTCGCCCTCGAACTGCGGGTGCAGCTGACGATCCTGTTCGCGTTCGCCGCCCTCGCGGTGGTGAGCCACGTCTCGATCATGCTCGCCGGGTTCTCCTTCGGGCTGGCCGTCGCGATGGTCGGAGAGCCGAGGCGCCTCGCCCGGCAACTGTTCGCGATCGCCGACGGCTTCCTCGGGCCGCTCTTCTACGTGTGGCTCGGCGCCTCGCTCAACGTGCTCGACCTCCTGACCCGGCCCGGAATGGTCCTGCTCGGTCTCGTCCTCGGTCTCGGCGCCGTCGTCGCGCATGCCTCGGCCCGGCTGCTCGGCCTGCCACTGCCGTACGGTCTGCTTGCGGCCGCCCAGCTCGGCGTGCCGGTTGCGGCGGCGACGATCGGGACCCAGCTGAAGCTGCTTGCGCCTGGCGAGGCGGCCGCTCTGATCCTCGGCGCCCTGATCACGATCGGTGTCGCGACCGTGGCTGCGGGCGTCGCCTCCAGGAGGCAGGCCGGGCGACCGCCCGGGGAATTCTCGGGGAGCACACAGCGTTGACACGGTCAGCACTCGGGCTCAGCCGCCAGACTTGTCGCTCCGCAGTCGCGCCACGCGCGCTGCGGGCACACAGCGGAGCGGGAGCTGCGGGGTGACGCGACAATTCAAGGAGGTCGCACGTGGAAAGAATTAACGAAGAAGTCGAGACCGAAACCGGCACCATCGAAAAGTACCGCCGGCACGCGAACGGACGCGGACTGGTCTCCGGCGGGGCGCGGGTCGATCCGTCCGCCTTCATCTCCGGAACGGCATACGTCGAGAGCGGAGCCAAGGTGGGTGCGGAGGCCTGGATCGGACCGGGCAGCTGGATCGACCACAACGCCCTTGTCGGAGCGCGGGCCTTCATCGGCCAGAACGTGCACGTCGGCGTCGACGCCGTGATCGGCGCGGCCGCCCGTCTCGGAAGCCACTCCCGGATCGGAGACGGCGCCCGGGTACAGAGCGGAGCCGTCGTCGACCGTGACATCCGGATCCCGCAGGGCGGCATCGTGACCGCCGCGGCACACGCGCAGGCACGACCGACCGGGACGCGGCATCCGCTCGATACGGAAGCGCCGACCCGCTTGCGCCGCGCCGCCTGAGCAGCCACCGTGACCGGGCGAGGCCCCGACCGGGTGATACCGGTCGGGGC
>NZ_JASJXJ010000177.1:0-6904 GCF_035018685.1 Cryobacterium sp. RTC2.1 | reverse complement strand
ACCCCGGTCAGCACGAAGACGAGCGTGAAGCCGAGCACGAAGAGCCCGACGCCGGCCAGGAGCCGGTTCCGGCCGCGGCCGTCCCCCCGCCCCCCGGGCGCCCCCCCCCCCACGGAGGTAGTACAGACCCGCCGGGGAGTCCGTCGACGGAGTGTGAGTCACGTGGATCGCTGCTAACTGCTCACACTGCGTGAACGGGTCGGTACGGATCGCTCCCGGGGAGCTGCTGGGAGAGCCCTACTTGTTGACGGGAATCGACTGCGCCGTCATGGCCGCAATCGTAGCCGTCTGGCCGGTCTTGAGGGCGTCGATCAGGGTGCCCTTCTTGGTGACCGCGGCCTTGAACCCGTCGGAGACGTCGTTGTATGTCTGCGTCATGGTCGGACCCCAGACGAAGTCGGGCGAGACCTGCGAGGATGCCTTCGAGAAGACGTCGTAGATGGCCTGGCCACCGTAGAAGTCGACTCCGGCCTTGAGCGCGGGCAGTTCCAGACCGGACTTGGCCGCCGGGTACAGGTTGGCGGACTTGTTCAGCAGGGTGAGCGCCTCATCGGAGGTGTTCAGCCAGAGCGCGAACTTCGCGGCCTCATAGGGGTGCTTCGATCCCTTGAAGACAGCGGTCGAGGAACCGCCCCAGTTACCGCTGGCCGTGTCGCCGGCGGCCCACTGCGGGGACTCGGCGACGGCCCACTTGCCGGCCGTGTCCGGTGCGCCGCTCGCGATGGAGTTGGCGCCCCAGGCGGCGGAGTTCCAGGTCCAGTCGCTGCCGGTGTTGTACGCGTTGTTCCACTCGTCGGTCCACGGCGGGTTGGTCGAGACGAGGTCCCGGTCGATCAGGTCCTGCCAGTACGCGGCGACCTTCGCCGTCGTCGGGTCGGTCAGGTTCACGGTCCAGTTGGTGCCGTCGTTCTTGAACCAGGTGCCACCGGCCTGCCAGACGAGTCCGGCGAACTGGTTGATGTCGCTCTGGGAGAAGTTGGTGATGTAGCCGCCGGTCGCGCGGATCTTCTCTGCGGCGGCGGTGTACTCGGCCCACGTGGTCGGGATGGCGATGTTGTTGGCCTTGAACAGGTCGGCGCGGTAGAACATGGCCATGGGGCCGGCGTCCTGCGGGATCGCGTACACCGCGTTGTCCTCGCCGAAGTTGACCTGTCCCCAGGTCCAGTCGACGAAGTCCTTCTTCGCGTCGAGCACGCCGGCACAGGCGGCGAGGTCGGTCAGGCCGTCCTGCACGCGGAAGTTCGGCAGCGCGTCATACTCGATCTGGCCGAGATCGGGCGCGTTGCCGGCCTTGAGCTGGTTGAAGAAGTTCTGGTAGGTGCCGCCGTTGCCGTTGGGTCCGGTCTGCACCTTCACCTGGATGTCGGGGTTCGCCTTGTTCCACACGGCGACGGCGTCCTCCATGCCGGGGACCCAGGTGGTGAAGGTCAGGTCGACCTTGCCGGTCGACGGTGCGCAGGCTGCGGCGGCGGTGCCGGAGCTTGTCGTCGAGGCGGAACAGCCGGTCAGCGCAACCGAAGCTGCGGCGAGCAAGGCAACGGCGACCGCTCTTTTCTTCATTCGCATGTGTCTTCTTCTTTTCTCTTGGGAAAGGAACCGTCCGGCATTCCGGGCGGGTGGTGCTGTGGGTGAAGCGGAGGTGAGGTGAGGGGGCTACTTGACCGAGCCGGCGCTGAGGCCGTTCCGCCAGAAGCGTTGGAGGAGCAGGAAGATGATGATCAGCGGGATGATCGACAGCAGCGCGCCGATCAGCACGTAGTCACGCAGCACGGGGATCTGGTTGACCTGCGAGTTCCAGCCGTAGAGCCCGAGCGTGACCGGGAACAGGGTCTCGTCGCGCAGCATGATCAACGGCAGGAAGAAGTTGTTCCAGATCGCGACGAACTGGAAGAGGAACACGGTGACCAGGGCGGGCACCATCATCCGCACCGAGACGGTGAAGAAGGTGCGCACCTCGCCGGCACCGTCGAGGCGGGCCGCCTCGATCAGTTCGTCCGGCACGCTCGCCGAGGCGTAGATGCGGGCGAGGTAGACCCCGAACGGGCTGACCAGGCTCGGCAGGAACACCGACCAGAACGTGTTGGTGAGGCTGATCTGGCTGAAGATCAGGAACAGCGGCAGCGCGAGCGCGGTTGCGGGCACGAGCACCCCGCCGAGCACGACGTTGAAGATCAGTTCGCGCCCGGGGAACCGGTACTTGGCGAGGGCGTACCCGCACATGCCGGCGATGATCGTTCCGACCAGGGCGCCGAGCCCGGCGTACAGCGCGCTGTTGAGCATCCACTTGAGGTAGACGCCGTCGCGGTAGCTGACCAGGGCGCCGATGTTCTGGAACAGGGAGAAGTCCGCGAACCAGAGCGGGTTCGTGCCGGTGAACTGGGCGCGATCCTTCGTGGCGGCGACGAGCAGCCACCAGACCGGCACCAGGAAGTAGAGCGTGAAGACGCCCATCACGATCATGGCGCTGGCCCGGGCGAACGGGTTCTCCCGCTGGGCACGTGGGGCCGAACCGGGGGTCGAGCGGATGCGACGGGCCGGCCGCACCGGGCCGGGGGTGGGGGTCAGGGTGCTCACTGGGCTTCCTTCCGCTGCGTGAACTTGAGGAATGTGAACGAGAGCACGAAGGTGGCCAGGGCCAGCACCACCGAGAACGCGGCGGCGAGGTTGACGTTGGGGATCGACGACGTCGTGTACACGGTGAGGTTCGGCGTGAACGTGCTCGTCACGGCGGAGCTGAAGCTCCGGAACACCTGCGGCTCGGCGAGGAGTTGCAGGGTTCCGATGATGGAGAAGATCGCGGTGAGCACGATCGCGGGCATGATCAGCGGGATCTTCACCGACCAGGCGATCCGCAGCTGCCCGGCGCCGTCGAGACGGGCGGCCTCGTAGAGCTCGGTCGGGATGGCCAGGAGCGCCGAGTAGATGATGAGCATGTTGTAGCCGACGTAGACCCAGGTGACGACGTTCGCGATGGCCCAGAGCACGAGGTCCGCCGAGAGGAAGTTGATGTTCTGGGTGACCGCGCTGAACGGCGACAGGTTCGGTGAATAGAGGTAACCCCACATGATCGCGGCGATGACGCCCGGTACCGCGTATGGCACGAAGAACGCGAGGCGGAAGAACTTCTTGCCGCGCACGAGCGGGGAGTCGAGCAGCAGCGCGAACAGCAGCGCGAGCCCGAGCATGATCGGCACCTGCACGGCGCCGAAGGCGAGCACCCGGCCGACGGACTGCCAGAACGGGCCGTTCTGGAAGACCAGGACGTACTGGCTGAGTCCGCCGAAGACCTCGGTCGCCGCGCCGAAGGTGCCCTCACGCTTGATCACGAGCAGGGATTCGTAGATCGCGTAGCCGATCGGCACGAGGTAGAACAGGGAGAACAGGGCGCCGAAGGGGAGCACGAAGATCAGGATCGCGCGCTTGTGCTGCACCCGCGGCTTCGCCGGGCGGGGGCCGGGCCGGCCGGCGAGCCGGCGGGCCGTGCGGGTGTCGCCCGGGACATCCGTGAATCGGGCGGTGGAAGCACTCATGCTGCCGTGTCCTCTCTGATGACGCGCACGGCGCCGGCCGGTACGCGCACAATGCGGTCGACGGCGGCGTCGGTGACGAGTTCGTGCCCGCTGGCGGCGATCTCGATCTCGGCGTGGCCGTGGTTGATGACGAAAAGGTAGCTGTGCGTCGCATCGGCGCGACGCACGACCTCGATGGTGCCGTCCGATTCCGGGCCGAGGGCGGTGACCCGCGCGGCCTGGGCGACCGTGCGCATCACCCCGCGCAGGGCGTCGGGTTCGAGTGCGGTGGCGAGATACCAGGCGGTGCCCCGGCCGAAGCCGTTGCGGGTGATCGCCGGGACGCCGGGCAGGGGGCCGTCGCGGTAGCTCGCAACGGCGGTCGCGCCGTCGAGGCGCAGTCGCTCGGTCCAGAGGCCGGCAGTCGCCCCGGAGTCCAGGCTCAGCGTCCGGCCGGGGAGCAGCGGGGAGAACTCCTCGACACGGATGCCGAGCATCTCGCGGAACGCGCCGGGATAGCCGCCCGGGCGGACCCGGTCGTCCTCGTCGACGATGCCGCTGAAGAAGGTGACGAGCGCGTGCCCACCGTTCGCGACATAGTCGGCGAGACCGGCGGCATCCGCGTCGGTGACGAGGTAGAGGGTGGGCACGACGACGAGGCGGTAGCCGCTCAGGTCGGCGTCCGGAGCGATCACGTCGACCGTGATGCCGAGACGGTGCAGCGCGGTGTATGCGGCGTGCATCTGGCCGAGGTACTCGACCGACTGTGACGGCCGGGATTCGCCGTCCCCGGCCCACCAGGCTTCCCAGCTGAAGACGATCGCGGCATCGGCGATGACGCGGGTGCCTGCGATGTCGCCGAGCCGGTCCAGGATGGCGCCGAGGTCGACGACCTCGCGCCAGAGCTCGGTGTCTGTGCCGGCGTGGGGAACCAGCGCGGAGTGGAACTTCTCCGAGCCCTGCAGCGAGGCCCGCCACTGGAAGAAGCAGACCGCGTCCGCGCCGCGGGCGACGTGGGTGAGGGAGTTGCGGGTCAGCTCGCCCGGCGCCTTCGCGAGGTTGTGCGGCTGCCAGTTCACGGCACCGGTCGCCTGCTCCATCAGCAGCCACGGGGCCCCGCCGGCGAGCCCACGGGTGAGGTCCGCTGCGAAGGAGAGCTCGGTGACGGGGTCGCCGAGACGGTGGTCGAGGTAGTGGTCGTTGGCGACTACGTCGACCTCGGGCGCCCACTGCCAGTAGTCGAGGTTGCGGATGTGGGCGGTGACCATGAAGTTGGTGGTGACCGGCACCGCACTGTGGCGGCGGATGACGTCGCGTTCGCTGCGGTAGTAGTCGAGCAGCTCGTCGGAGCTGAACCGGTGGAAGTCGAGCACCTGGCCGGGGTTGCGGCTCGAGAGGGTGAGTCGCGGGGTGAGGATCTCGGACCAGTCACCGTAGTGCTGGCTCCAGAACGAGGTTCCCCAGGCGGCGTTGAGCGCGGCGATGGTGCCGTAGCGCGCCTGGAGCCAGCGCCGGAAGGCCAGCGTGCTGTCTTCGTCGTAGCAGAGCGCGTTGTGGCAGCCGAGTTCATTGGACACGTGCCAGAGCGCGATCGCGGGGTGCCGGCCGTAGCGCTCGGCGACCTTCTCGACGAGGGCGAGGGCGTGCTCGCGGAACACCGGCGAGCTCGGGCACCAGGCCTGGCGACCACCGGGGTAGCGGATGCTGCCGTCCTCGGTCTCCGGGAGGATCTCCGGGTGCAGCGTGGTGAGCCACGGCGGCGGCGAAGAAGTGCCGGTGCCGAGGTTGACCCGGATGCCGTTCGCGTGCAGCAGGTCGATGATCGTGTCGAGGTTGGCGAAGTCGTACTCCCCCGGCCTCGGCTCGATGTGTGACCAGCCGAAGATGTTGATCGCGACGAGGTCGACGCCGGCCGCGCGCATCAGCCGCATGTCCTCGGCCCAGGTCTCCGGGCCCCACTGCTCGGGGTTGTAGTCACACCCGTATGCGATGCCGTCGTGGGCGAACGGGACCGCGGATGCCGCCTCGTTCTGGACTGCTGCTCGCGCGTTCATCGGCTCCCTGACGTCGTTGGCACCGGCATCCGCCGGATGGTCTGTGAACGTGCACAGACCGGGTGGAAAAAAAGACCCTGCGGCCGATCTGTGAACGTACACAGAGTAAGTACGGATCGCGATCCGTGTCAAGGACCATTTCGCGAAACGGGCGATACAGTTATCGAATGGTGACCAATCCGGGGCGGCGCAAACGTGCCACGATCCACGATGTCGCCCTCGAGGCCGGGGTCTCCCGCGGCACGGTGAGCCGGGTCGTGAACGACGAACCCTACGTGTCCGCCGAGGCGCGGATCGCGATCGAGGCCGCCATCGAGAAGGTCGGCTACGTGCCGAACACCGCGGCCCGCAACCTCGTCATGCAGCGCTCGCAGGCGATCGGTTTCATCGTGCACGAACCGCACTCGCTCTTTCTGGAAGACCCCAACATCGGTGAGATCCTGCTCGGGGCCAACGCCGCGCTGTCCCTCGCCGACTTCCAGATGGTCTGCCTCATCATCGACTCCGAGAGGGACACCGACCGGGTCGCCCGGTACCTGAGCGGCGGCTTCGTCGACGGGGTCATCGTCGTGTCGGCCCGCAAGAATGACCCGATCACGCGCATTATCGAGAAGCTGGGACTGCCGTCGACGTTTGTCGGGCATCCGCCGGACCTGCGGCAATTGCCGTTCGTCGGCATCGACAACCGGAGCTCCGCACGCGCGATCACGGAGCGCCTGCTGGCCACCGGCCGCACGCGCGTGGGCATGATCGCCTCCGCCCTCGACCGCGACTCGGGAGCCGACCGGCTGGCCGGGTTCACGGATGCCCTCGGTCCCCTGTTCGACCCGGCCCTCGTGGCCCGGGTGCCGTTCTATGCGTATGCCGATGGTGTCGCGGGCATGCGCGCGCTGCTCGCCGCCGAGCCCGGACTCGATGGGGTGTTCGCGGCATCCGATGCCGTTGCTGCGGGCGCGCTCGAGGCGCTGCGCGAGGCCGGGCGCAGCGTGCCGGGGGACGTCGGCGTCGTCGGCTTCGACGACAGCGCCTGGGCGCTCCGGTGCCAGCCGTTGCTCTCGACCGTGCACCAACCGGCCGCCGGCCTCGGCGAGCGGGCTGCCGAATCGGTGCTGGCCCAGCTGCGCGGCGAGGAGCCAGAGCTCGGCGGCATCCTGCTCACCACCCCGATCGTCTGGCGCGACTCCGCCTGACCCGCCCTGCCCTGCCTTGCACCCGTCTCCCTCCCTCGCGAGAGTACGTTTTTGGCCCTTAAACCACGGGTTTAAGGGCTGTGAAGTCTCGTTCTCAATCTGACAGTTCTGTCTCATGACCTTGCTGACAGTTCTGTCTCGGGACCTGCCT
>NZ_JASJXJ010000176.1:0-7034 GCF_035018685.1 Cryobacterium sp. RTC2.1 | reverse complement strand
CGGGTCGATGTGGGTCAGGCTGCCGAACTTGTAGGCGTCATCCTGGAACGTGTTCGAGTTGACCGTGCCGAGCGCGAGGCCCTTCTCCGCGGCGAACTCGCGCAGACCGGTGTAGTCGTCGACCTTGTCCCACGGGATGTGCAGGGCCACCTTCGGCGAAAGGCCGGTGACCTGGTGCACCTGCGCGGCGTCGGAGATCTTCTCCTGGATGGTGCGCGGGGTGCCGGGCGTGCCGAACACCTTGAACCGGGTGCCGGAGTTGCCGAACGCCCAGGACGGCAGTTCGATGACCTGCCCCTCGAGCTGGGCCAGGGTGTCGGGGCTGATGCTCACGTTGTGCTTCTTTCGGTCGGGGCAGCGGATGCGGCGGCGAGGGAGTCGAGTTGGTCTTCCAGATTGAAGATCTCGGTCAGTTGGAGGAAACCGGTGTCTGGGGCACCGTCGAGGGCGACGAAGAAGTCGCCCATCTCGGCCTGCCAGCGGGCGTTGACCTCGGTTGCGGCCATGCCCGCCTGGGCGGCGGCGAGGCTCGCGGTCTCGAAGTAGCCGATCAGCAGCCCGTCGTCGCGCAGGAAGATGGAGTAGTTGTTCCAGCCCGTGCTCTTGAGGGCCAGCAGCATGTCGGGCCAGACTGCGGCGTGGCGACGACGGTATTCGGGGATCAGCTCCGGCTTGACCTGGAGCTGGAAGCACACGCGGTGCTGGGTATCGCTGCTCGACATTGAGGTTCCTTGCTGGTTCGGATTCCGAAAATGAATCGATTCAAGTTTGCCGTGCGGAGCGCATTCCCGCAAGGCCGCGGGACGGATGCAACCGGCATCCGCCCCGCAGCCGACTCGCGCGGGCACTGCGATACTGCGGGTGATACGGGGTTGTGCGCGTGGAACGACCTAGAAGTTGAAGTCCGCGATGTTCTCCTTGGTGAATGTGAACGGCTCGCCGAGGAGCACGGTGGCATCCTTGCCGACGGTGAATTCGCCGAGGGCGCCTGCGGTGAACTTGTCGCCTTCCTTGCCGGTGATGGTGCCGTCGATCAGGGCCTTGGCGCCGTAGGCGGCGAGGTAGCCGAGGTCGGCCGGGTTCCAGAGCGCGAATGCCGTGACCGTGCCGTCGTTGACGTAGTCACGCATCTGGTTCGGCGTGCCGAGACCGGTGAGCGCGACCTTGCCCTTGTACTGCGAGGTCTGCAGGTAGCGGGCCGCCGCTGCGATGCCGACCGTTGTGGGCGAGATGATGCCCTTCAGGTTCGGGTGCGACTGGAGCAGGGCCGCCGTCTTGTCGAAGGAGGTCTGGTCATCGTCGTTGCCGTAGACGGTGTCGACGAGCGTGACGTTCGGGTGGTTCGCGGCGAGTTCCTTCTTCATCGTCTCGATCCAGGCGTTCTGGTTGGTCGCGTTGGCCGAGGCGGAGAGGATGGCGACCTCGCCGGTGTCGCCGATCTGCTTGGTGATCAGGTCGACCTCGATCTTGGCGATGCCGTCGGCCGTGGCCTGGTTGATGTACAGGTCGCGGTACTGCGGGTCGGTGTCCGAGTCGAAGGTGACGACCTTGGTGCCGGCCGCTCGGGCCTCGTTGAGGGCGCTGCCGATCGCCGTGGGGTCGTCGGCGGAGATGATGATCGCGCCGACTCCCTGCTGGGTGAGCGTGTTGATGAAGCTGACCTGGGCATCGGCCGCGGCGGTCGCCGGGCCGACCTCGGCGTAGGTTCCGCCGAATTCGGTGATCGCCTTGGATCCGCCCTTGTCGGAGGTGTCGAAGTATGCATTGCCGAGGTTCTTCGGCAGGAACGTGATCGCGTAGTTCTTGTCGCCGGAGCCGGACGCAGCTGCACCGGTGGAGGTGTCGGTCGAGGCCGAACTGGAGCATCCGGTGGCGAGGAGGGCGATGGCTGCGACGCCGGCGACGAGCGCGACAGCGCGGGCGCCGTGGCGCCGGGTGGTGGTGGAAGGAGACATCGTTGTGCCTTTCAGGTGGGGTGAAGCGGATGTTGGTGGTCGGGCGAGGGAACGGAGCGGTTACTGCTTCTGTTTCTCTGGCGTGGCACGACGGAAACGCAGGCTGCGGAACCACGACAGAAATCGGGGGGAGAGCACGGACAGGATCAGCAGGGCGCCGGTGATGATGTTGATGACGTCCGAGCTGACATTGGCGAGGCGGAGCGCGCTCTGCAGCACGCCGATCAGGAGCACGCCGGCGATGACGCCGTGGATGGCGCCCTTGCCGCCGAAAATGGACACTCCACCCAGGAGGACCGCGGCGATGACCGACAGCTCGAGTCCCATCGCATTGTCACCGCGAGCGCTGCCGTAGCGGAAGGTCCAGTAGATTCCGGCGAGCGCGGCGATCAGCCCCGTGAGCATGAAGGCGACGACCTTGGTCCGGTTGACGTGCACTCCGGAGAAGTGCGCGGTCTCCGTGCTGAAGCCGATCGCCACGATTCCGCGGCCGAAGGGGGTGAAGTGCAGGAGAGCGACGAAGACCACGATCAACGCGACGACCAGCACCATGGCGACGGGGATGCCGGTGCTGCCGAACTTCGACTGGGCGAGGCCGGTCCAGAACGCCGGGAAGCTCGTGACGGCGGTCGTCCCGAGCAGGCCGACGGCGATGCCGCGATAGAGGGCGAGCGTGCCGATGGTGACCGCGAGCGAGGGCAGGCCGACCACGGTGACCAGGAGCCCATTGATCAGGCCCGCGACGAGGCCCATCACCAGGCAGGCGACGATGGCGACCGGGACCGGCCAGCCGGCCTGGGTCAGGATACCGAGCAGGACACTGCTCAGGCCGAGCGTGCTTGCGACGGAGAGGTCGATCTCGCCCATCATGATCACGAGGGTCATCGGCAGGGCGATCATCAGGATCGGCGCGACGTCGAGGAGCAGGAAGCCGAGCGTCGTGGTGGTGCCGAAGCGTCGCACCTCGAGCGAAGCGATCACGATCACGAGGATGAGGGCGACGATGACCGCCATCTCGCGGGTGAGGAGCAGGCGCATCCAGAAGGGTCGACCGTACTCGGCGTAGACGCGCGTGCCGGTCCGGCTGTCGGACGGGGCGGAGATGGTCATGCGGAGACCTCCCGTTCTGAAATGAGTTGGCGGGAGAGTCGGAGCGAGAGGACCCGGTCGAGCACGATAGCGCCGATGATGAGGGTGCCCACGACCGCCTGCTGCCAGAAGTCGGGGATGCCCAGGATGGGCAGGGCACGGTTGATGGTGAGCAGCAGGACCGCACCGATGGCCGCGCCGTAGACGGTGCCGCTGCCGCCGAAGATCGCGACGCCGCCGATCACGGCAGCGCCGACGGCCTGCAGCTCGAGCCCGGTGCCCGTCTGCGAGTTGGTCGTTCCGTAACGGGCAGCGAAGAGCACGCCGGCGAGCCCGGCGAGGGCGCCGCAGAGCAGGAAGGCGACGAGGATGCGACGGGTGACGCCGAGTCCGTAAAGCTGCGCGGCATCGGGATCCGAACCGATCGCGTAGAGCTCCCGACCGCCTCGCTGGTTGCGCAGGTACCAGCCTGCGACGAGCACCACGATCAGCGCGATGATCGTGAGGTACGGCACGAAGAGCAGCGCACTCGTGCCGAGGGCGAGGAAGTCCTTGGGCAGGTCGGACGCGTTCACCCGGTTGCTGCCGGCCCAGAGCACGTTGATGCCCCGGTAGGCATACAGGGTTCCGAGCGTGATCACGAGGGCCGGCACCTTGCCGAACGCGACGAGCGCGCCGTTGAGCAGGCCGAGCGCAGCACCGAGTGCCATGCCTGCGGCGAAGACGACGATGATCGGGATGCCGGGCACGTCGATGAAAAGGCGCCCGGTCAGGTAGGCCGTCAGTCCGACGACAGAGCCGACCGAGAGGTCGACCGATCGGGTGATGATCACGATCGCCTGGCCGACGGCCACGAGCACGAGGATCGACGGGGTGAGGAGCAGGTCCCGGAATCCGTCCTGGCTGAAGAGGAAACTCGGGTTCTTGATCGTGGTGATGAGCACAACGATCACGAGGGCGGCGAGGATGCCGGTCTCGCGGGAACGCAGGAAGGTGCGCAGACCGCGCTGGAACGCTCCGCCGCCCGCTCCGGTGGGCGTCTGGGTGCTGGTTGTCGTGGTCACTGGATGGACTCCGTTGAGTGGGTGGCAGCGAACATGATGGACTCGGCCGTGGCATCCGCCCGGGAGATCTCCGCGGTGATGCGGCCTTCGCGGACGACGAGCACGCGGTCGGCCATACCCAGGATTTCCGGCAGTTCCGAGGAGATCATCACGATCCCGAGGCCCTCACCCGCGAGCTGCGAGAGCAGGCGATGCACCTCGGCCTTGGTTCCGACGTCGATCCCGCGGGTGGGTTCGTCGATGATGAGCACCTCGGGGTTCGTCGACAGCCACTTACCGAGCACGACCTTCTGCTGGTTTCCGCCGGAGAGCGTGCCGACCTCGGTGTCGAGGGCGTTCGTCTTGACCTCGAGGCGGCCGGCCCAGTCCTTGGCGGCCCGGTTCTCGAGGCTCGAGTCGATGAACCCGAAGCGACTGAGCCGGGTACGGGTCGAGAGTGTCAGGTTGCGGGCGACGGATGACTCGAGCACGAGGCCCTGCTTCCGGCGGTCCTCGGGCACGAGGGCCATTCCGGCAGCCATGGCCGCGGTCGGGTTGAGCTTCGGAACGGACTTCCCGTGCATCCGCACGGCTCCGGAGTCGTAGCGGTCGACGCCGAAAACGGCACGGACGATCTCGCTGCGACCGGCGCCGACGAGGCCCGAGAGCCCGACGATCTCGCCGGACCGCACCGTGAAGGACACATCGTGGAAGACACCGGCGGAGGTCAGCCCCTCGACTTCGAGCAGCACGTCGCCGACAGGGGCGACCTCCTTCGGGAACAGGTCGGTTACCTCGCGGCCGACCATCCTGCGCACGATCTCGTCGACGCTCGTGGACTGGATCGCATCGGTCGAGATGTATTGCCCGTCGCGCATGACCGTGATGGTGTCGCAGAGGGCGAAGACTTCGTCGAAGCGGTGCGAAATGAAGACCAGGGCGCGGCCCTCGTCACGCAGGCTGCGGGCGACGGCGAAGAGCCGGTCGACCTCGACGCCGCTGAGGGCTGCGGTGGGTTCGTCCATGATCAGCACCCGGGCGTCCACCGAAATGGCCTTGGCGATCTCGATGATCTGCTGGTCGGCGATCGACAGCCCCTCGGCCGGGCGGTCGGGGTCGATGCGCACCGCGAGGCGGGTGAACAGTTCCTCGGCCTCAGCGCGCATGGCCTTGCGGTCGATCCGGCCGAAGCGCTGGGTCGGCTGGCGACCCATGAAGATGTTCTCCGTGACCGAGAGGTCGGGGAAGAGGGTGGGCTCCTGGTAGATGACCGCGATGCCGGCCGCCTTGGCCTCTGCCGTCGAGCGGAAGTCGACGCTTTCGCCGCGGAGCAGGAAGTCCCCCGCGTCGCGCTGGTAGAGTCCGGCGACGATCTTGACGAGGGTCGACTTGCCCGCGCCGTTCTCGCCCACGAGGGCGTGGATGGAGTTCATGTGCACGGTGAGGTCGGCGGACGTCAGCGCGACGACCGATCCGAAGGCCTTGGCCACTCCACGCAGTTCGAGGGCCGGCGGGCCGGAATTACTGGGGCTGATCGACATTGATAGGTCCTGACCTCCACATTGAGGAACGCTGGGGAAACGCGCGAGCGGGCGTTGAATCGTTTTAATTCTGCGAACACAGGGAAATCTATTTCGATGCCACCGCAGCTGTCAAGTAACAACTGCGTAACGACGAGCTATTCTCGGAGCATGGTGGCAGCGGGCGGAACAAACCCCGACCCGCCGCGAAAAACACCGCGCGGATGCCGGTGGCTGGATATCCGCGCCCCGATCTGACACGATTCATCGTGGCCCCGTGCGGCCCGATCTGGAGAAGACCCGATGTCCGTAAGCGTGCGTGAGGTGGCCGCGACTGCCGGCGTGTCCGTCGGCACGGTGTCGAATGTGCTCAATCGCCCGGACAAGGTTTCCCCGAGCACCGTCGAACGCGTCCAGGCGGCGATCAGCCAGCTCGGTTTCGTGCGCAACGACGCAGCCCGCCAATTGCGTGCCGGTCGCAGCCGGAGCATCGGCCTCGTCGTCCTCGACGTCGCCAACCCCTTTTTCACGGATGTCGCGCGCGGCGCCGAAGACCGCGCAGCCGAGGACGGCCTCACGGTGCTCCTGGGCAACAGCGACGAGAACCCGGGGCGCCAGAGCGCCTATCTCGACCTCTTCGAGGAACAGAGGGTGCACGGCGTGCTCATCTCACCCCTCGGGGACGTCGGCGACCGCCTCTCGCGGCTCCGCGCCCGCGGCACACCGACCGTGCTCGTGGACCGCGAGATCGCCGACCGGAGCTTCTCGTCCGTCGCCGTCGATGACGTGGCCGGCGGATACCTCGCCGTGAGCCACCTCGCCGCCATCGGACGGACCCGGATCGCCTTCGTCGGCGGGCCCCACAGCATCCGCCAGGTCGTCGATCGGCTCGAGGGCGCCCGCAAGGCCGTCGCCGAGCACCCGGGGGTCGTCCTCGAGACGATCGACACGGACTCGCTCTCGGTGTTGCAGGGGCGGTCCGTCGGTGAACAGCTCCTCGCCCGGCCGGCGGGCGAACGCCCGGACGCCGTCTTCGCGGCCAACGACCTGCTCGCGATGGGCGTGCTCCAGGCACTGAATATGCTCGGCGACGTACGCGTCCCCCGCGACATCGCCCTGATCGGATACGACGACATCGCCTTCGCGTCCGCTGCCGTTGTACCGCTTTCGTCGATCCGCCAGCCGAGCGCCCTGATCGGGTACACGGCCGTCGACCTGCTGATGCGCGAGGCGGAGGGCGGCGAGGACTTCGAGCACGAGCAGATCCAGTTCCAGCCCGAGCTCATCGTCCGCGAGTCGACCGCCGGCTAGGCGTGACATCCGCCTGCCCGCACCCGCTTCGCGCCCGCCCGCGCGCCCCGCGTCCGCGCCGGTTTCCGCTGCCCGCGCCCCGTGACGACGGAAACCGCGCCGGTTTGCGCAGGTCG
>NZ_JASJXJ010000175.1:0-7193 GCF_035018685.1 Cryobacterium sp. RTC2.1 | reverse complement strand
CGGGCCCAGTTAACCTCGATCTGCGACACCTCAGGCGCGCGTGCTTCTACTACTTTGCAGCGACGACGGCGATGATCCGGGCCGCGAGCTCGCCGGAGGATGCCGGGTTCTGACCGGTGTACAGGTTACGGTCGACTTCGATGTGCGCGGTGAACGGCGCCGCCTCGACGAAGTCCGCGCCGAGGTCCACCAGGCGGGTCTGCACGAGCCAGGGCGCCTTGGGCGCCAGTCCCCCGATGACCTCTTCCTCGTTCGTGAACCCGGTCATGCGATAACCGGTGAACGGCCAGCTGCCGTCCGCGCGCTTCGCGGCGAGGAGCGCGGCAGGGGCGTGGCACAACACGGCCAGGATACGGTCGGTGTCGAGCGCCTCGGTCATGAGCGCGCCGGACGTCGCGTCGACAGCGAGGTCCTCCATCGGGCCGTGGCCACCGGGGTAGAAGACCACGTCGTAGTCGGCGACATCGATGTCGTCGATGCTGCGCGGGGCGTCGAGCTCCTCGCCGATCGACCCGAGGTAGGCGATGATCTCGGCGGCCCGGTCCTCCCCGCCCGCGGCCTGGGGGGTGAGGCTGCCGCGGTCGATCGTGGGCGCGACCCCGCCGGGAGTCGCGATGGTGATGGACCATCCGGCCTCGCTGAATCGCCGGTGCGGTTCCGCGAGCTCCTCCGCCCAGTACCCGGTCGGGTGCAGGGTGCCGTCATTGAGGGTCCAGTGGTCAGCGGCGCTGACGACGAAGAGTACGTGGGCCATGATTCTCCAATGTTCAAAAATGGGTGGATGCGTGTCGTGGAGCGGGATCGAGTCGGCTCAGACGGTCGTGCGCACGACCATCTTGCCGGTGTTCTCTCCGCGCATGAGGCCCAGGAAGGCCTCGACCGCGTTGTCGATCCCGTCGACGACGGTCTCGTCGAAGACGACGGCGCCGCTCGTCAGCCATCCGGACATCTCGGTCGAGAACGCGCCGAAGTGCTGCAGGTAGTTGCCGACCGTGAACCCCTTCAGGGTGAGCCCGCGGGTCACGATGTTCGACATGTTGCGGGGTCCCGCGGATGCCTCGGTCGTGTTGTAGAGGGAGATCGCGCCGCAGAGTGCAGCGCGTCCGCCGTCCTTGAAGGCGCCGAGGGCGGCCTCGAGGTGCTCTCCCCCGACGTTGTCGAAGTACACGTCGATGCCATCGGGTGCGGCGAGGGCGAGCTGGCCGGCGATGTCGCCGTCCTTGTAGTTGAAGGCGGCGTCGAAGCCGTATTTGCTCGTGAGCAGCGCAACCTTCTCGGGCGTGCCTGCGGAACCGACAACGCGGCCGGCACCCTTGAGGCGGGCGATCTGGCCGACCATGCTGCCGACGGCCCCGGCTGCGCCCGAGACGAAGACCGTGTCGCCGGGCTTCATGCCCGCGATGTCGAGGAGGCCGACGTAGGCGGTGAGAGCGGTCATCCCGAGCACGCCGAGGTAGGCGGAGAGCGGAACGCCGGGCAGTTCGGGCACGACGCGGAAGCCCGCGGCGGGGGCCTGCACGAGGTCGCGCCAGCCGTACTGGTGCACGACGACGTCGCCGACGGACACTCCGTCGGCGGCAGATGCGACGACCCGGCCGACCGCGCCACCGGTCATGGTCTCGTCGAGTGCGTAGGGCGGCGAATAGCTCTTCACATCGTTCATCCGGCCGCGCATATAGGGGTCGACGGACACGAACTCGTTGGCGACGCGGATCTCGCCGGGCGCGAGCTCCGGCAGGTCGACGTGGACCGTGCGGAAGTCGGCCGCCGTCGGCCATCCGACGGGGCGTGCGGCGAGCTGGATCTGGGTGCTGGTATTCGCTGTCATGGGTGACTCCTGAACTTCTCTGTGCCGAACGTGGGGCTCGGAACGTTTTTGTACCGACTGGTTTACTATATGCTGAATCGAACGGTACACAAAAACCCGACCACTGACTGGAGACCGAGATGGGCCGCACGCCGAGCTTTGACGCTCCCGTCGTCGTGACCGCGGCACGCGACCTGTTCTGGGACCGCGGCTTCGAGGCGGCGTCCCTCGCCGACCTCGAGCGGGTCACCGGGCTCAACAGGTCGAGCCTGTACCACGCGTTCGGAAGCAAACGCGGGCTCTTCGACGCCGCGGTCGCGGACTACCTCGAGACGGTCATCCGCCCGCGCCTGCGCCCGCTGCTCGCCGAATCGGCCGGCCGTGCCGCCCTGCTCGCGTACTACGGCGACCTGAGCCTGGCCGTCGCCTCCCTGCCCGACGATTCACCGCGCCGGGGCTGCCTGCTCGTCAACTGTGCAGCGGGACTCGCCGGCCACGACGACCCCGCCAGGAAGGTCGTCGACGACTACCGCGCCGAGCTCACGGCGGCACTCCGCAACGCCCTCGCGGGAGCGGCGGCCGAGATCGCTCCGGGCACGGATGCCGGGGCCGCTGTCCTCGACGAACGCGCCCGCACGCTCGCCGCCTTGTCGATGAGCGTCATGCTGCTCGCCCGGGTGAACCGGGACGAGTCGCTCGCACTCCTCGCCACGGCCGCGGACCAGGTCCGGTCCTGGCACCCCTGATCTATTGCTCTAGAGGCGCTTGACCGGGTTCGTCAGGATGCCGATGCCCGGGATCTCGATCTGCACGGCGTCGCCGTCGTGGACCTTTTCGGCGCGGTCAGGGGCGCCGGTGAGGATCACATCGCCCGGCAGGAGCGTGAAGACGCTCGAGACGAACGCGACGACCTCGGCGACCGAATGCTTGTAGAGCGCAGCCGTCCCCTTCTGGAACTTCTCGCCGTTGACCCGACCGGTCAGGTGCAGGCTCGTCCAGTCGTACTCGGTGTCGATCACGGGGCCGAGCGGGCAGAACGAGTCGAAGCTCTTGGCGCGGGCGAGCTGCCCGTCGCGCTCGAGGAGATCGCGCGCCGTCACGTCGTTCGCAATCGTGTACCCGAAGATGACGTCTTCGGCGTTCTCGACCGTCACGTTCTTCGCGATCTTGCCGATCACGATCGCGAGTTCGCCCTCGACGCGCACGTCGTGGGACTGCGCCGGGAGGAAGATCGGGTCGTCCGGCCCGATCACCGAGGTGTTCGGTTTGAGGAAGAAGAGGGGCTCGCGCGGTTCGGCGTGCTCGCGTTCTTCGTCGTCGGAGAAGAACGCATGCGCCATGCCCACGATCTTGGAGCGCGGGATCACGGGCGCGAGCAGCTTCACGTCGCGCAGGGCGATCCGGTCGCCGGTCGGGTCGTACCCGGCGAACATCGGGTCGCCCTTGAGTACGACGAGCTCATCGTCGTCGACGATGCCGAAGGCGATGATTCCGCCCTGGCTGAACCGCGCGACCTTCACGCCTGGTCCGCGGGTACGTCGAGGCGGGTGAGCCAGCCGTGCCGGTCGGGCAGCAGCCCGTACTGGATGTCGGTCAGCTCCTGGCGGAGCGCCATCGTGATCGTGCCGGCCGGCGCATCCGCATCGCCGATGGCCAGGCCGCCCGGTCCCTTGAGCTGTGAGATCGGGGTGACCACGGCGGCGGTGCCGCACGCGAAGACCTCGGTGATGGCACCGGATGCGATTCCGTCGCGCCAGTCGTCGAGGGTCACGTCGCGCTCCTCGACAGTCAGTCCCCGGTCACGGGCGAGCTGGATGATGCTGTCGCGCGTGACACCCTCGAGGATGGTGCCGGTCAGTCGCGGGGTGACGAGCGTGTCGGTGCCGTACACGAAGAAGACGTTCATCCCACCGAGCTCGTCGATGTGCGAACCGGTTTCCCCGTCGAGGAAGAGTACCTGGGCGCAGTCGTTGTCGTATGCCTGCATCTGCGGCAGGAGCGAGGCGGCGTAGTTGCCACCGCACTTCGCGGCCCCGGTTCCGCCGCGGCCGGCACGGGCGTATTCGGTCGAAAGCCAGATCTTGATCGGGGCGACGCCGTTGGCGAAGTAGGCGCCCGCAGGGCTCGCGATGACGTAATAGCCGACCTTGTGGGCGGCGCGCACACCGAGGAAGCTTTCGTTGGCGATCATGAACGGTCGCAGGTAGAGACTCGTCTCATGGTCCGACGGCACCCAATCGCCGTCCACGGCGATCATCTGCCGGATCGATTCGATGAAATCGCTCTCGGAGAGCTCCGGCAGGGCGAGCCTGCGTGCCGAACGCTGGAGCCGGTCGGCGTTCTTCTCCGGGCGGAAGGTCCAGATGGAGCCGTCGGCGTGGCGGTAGGCCTTGAGCCCCTCGAAGATCTCCTGGCCGTAGTGCAGCACCGAAGAGGCCGGGTCGAGCTGCAACGGGCCGTACGGGATGACCCGGGCATCGTGCCAGCCCTCCTCGACGGTCCAATCGATCGAGACCATGTGATCGGTGAACTTCTTGCCGAAACCGGGGTCGGCGAGGATCTCCTCACGCTCGGCCCTCGAGCGCGCCATCGTGGACGGCGTCAGGCTGAAGGTCAGCGGGAAGGCGCCCGTGGTCGCGGCGTCGGTCGTGGTGCCTGTGGTGGTCTCGGTGGTGGTGTCGCTCAGTGCTGCCTGGCTCATTGGAGTCCCTTGTCTGTCATTCGAGTCACGATGGCGTCGCCCACCGCGCTGGTACCGCGCGACGCCGTGAATGCCCCATTTTCCGTACGGGCCGCGATATCGGCGACCACCGCGTCCCGGACCCGGGCCGCGGCATCCGTCAGGCCCAGGTGATCGAGCAGGAGGGCGACGGAAAGGATGGCGGCCGTCGGGTCCGCAAGCTGCTTGCCCGCAATGTCGGGGGCCGAACCGTGCACCGGTTCGAACATGCTCGGGAACCGGCCGTCCGGGTTGATGTTCCCGGATGCTGCCAGGCCGATGCCGCCGCTGATTGCGGCCGCCAGGTCGGTGAGGATGTCGCCGAAGAGGTTATCCGTGACGATGACATCAAATCTACTCGGATTTGAGACGAGGAAAATCGTCGCAGCATCCACGTGCAGGTAGTCCACCGTCACGTCGGGGTATTCGGCGGCGACGGTCGTCACGATCCGCTGCCATAGGCCGCCGGCGAAGACGAGCACGTTGGTCTTGTGCACGAGGGTCAGGTGTTTGGCCGCGCGGCCCCTGGCGACCTCGAAGGCGTAGCGTACGACGCGTTCGACGCCGAAGGCCGTGTTGACCGAGACCTCGTTGGCGACCTCGTGCGCGGTGCCCTGGCGGATGGCGCCGCCGTTGCCGACGTACGGCCCTTCGGTGCCCTCGCGCACGACGACGAAGTCGACGTTGCCGGGAGCCGCGAGCGGGCTCGGCACACCGGGGAACAGCACGCTCGGTCGCAGGTTGACGTAGTGGTCGAGCGAGAAGCGCAGCCTGAGCAGCAGGCCCCGCTCGATGTTCGCGTTCGCGAGGCGCGGGTCGCCGGGCACTCCCCCGACGGCGCCGAGCAGGATGGCGTCGTGGGCGGCGATCGCCCCGAGGTCATCATCGGTGAGCACGTCGCCCGTCTCGAGGAACCGGGTCGCGCCGAGCGAGAACCAGGTCAGCGCGAATTCGACGTCGTCGGCCACTGTCGCTGCGCCGAGCACCTTGACGGCCTCGGCGACGACTTCGGGTCCGATCCCGTCTCCGGGAATGACGGCGAGCTTGATCTGACGGGACATGGGACTCCTGGGGGCTCGGATTGCTGTACCCAAACCCTACTGCGACGCGTCAGGTCGGGTGATCCCCGCGTCTTCGTCACTCCCGGAATCGACGCCGGCTCACCGCGCCGAGCGCAGTGCGACCCAGGCGACCATGGCCGCTACGACCACGAGTCCGGCTCCGATCCAGGCGGTGGGACCGATTCCCGTGAGGAAGGCCTCCCGCGCAGACTCCAGCAGCATCCGGCCGGCTCCTGCCGGCAGCTCGGCCGCAACGGCGACGGCCCCGCCGAGGGTCTCCCCCGCCGCGGCCCGTTGTCCGGCGCCGAGCCCATCAGGCAGCACCACCGCGGAGCGGTATGCCGAGGTGAGGATGCTGCCCAGGACCGTGGTGCCGAGAACCGCGCCCAGTTCGTATGCGGTTTCCCCGACAGCGGATGCAGCGCCCATCTTCTCCGGCGGTGCGCTCGCCACGATCAATTCGTTCGACACCGTCTCGGCAGCCCCGATCCCGATCCCGAGGGCGACGAAGGCGACGGCCACACCGGCAGGGCCGAATCCGGCTCCGCCGATCGCGAATGCCGTGTACCCGGCCGCAGAGAACAGCAGCCCGGCCGGGATCACGATCGACGGCCGGATCCGCCTGGCGATCGGGACGACGATCAATCCGGCCAGGATCATCGCCACCAGGCCGGGCACGAGTACCAGGCCGGCAGCGAGGGGCTCCAGGCCGAGGACGAGCTGGAGGTATTGCGAGACGAAGAACAGTCCGCCGACGAGCGCGACGACGCTCAGGAAGTTGACCCCGACCGCGCCGCTGAACGAACCGCGACGGAAGAGTGCGAGGTCGAGCATCGGCTCATGGAGACGCCGCTGCCGATGGGCGAAGAGGATGCCGGCAACCAGTCCCACTGCGATCGACACGGTTCCGGCGACGCCGAACCCGGAGTCGGCGAGCGTCTTGATGCCGAAGACGATCGGGAACATCGTCAGGAGCGAGAGCAGGATGCTCGGCACATCGATCGCACCCGGGTTCGGATCCCGGGATTCCGGCACGATCAGCGGCGCCACCACGAGCAAGGGCAGCAACAGCGGGACCGCGAGCAGGAAGACGGATCCCCATTCCCCGTTCTCGAGGATGAGTCCGCCGACAACGGGGCCGAGTGCGCTGCCGGCCGCGAAGCCGCTCGCCCAGATGGCGATGGCGAGGCGGCGCTCATTGCGTTCCGTGAAGACGGACCGCAGGAGTGCGAGCGTGGGCGGCATCAGCATGGCCCCGAACACGCCCAGTGCAGCACGGTCGAGGATGAGCCATTCGATGCTCGGCGCGAAGGAGGCGATCACCGACATCGCTCCGAAGCCGGCGGAGCCGATCAGCAGCAGTCGGCGCCGGCCGATCCGGTCGCCGAGGCTGCCCATCGAGACCAGCAGCCCCGCGAGTACGAGGGGGTAGATGTCGATCACCCAGAGCAGCTGGGTGCCGCTCGGGCTGAGGGCCTCGGAGATCTGCGGCAGGGCAAGGTTCAGCACGGTGTTGTCGATCGAAACGAGCAGCACCGGCAGCATCAGCACCGCAAGGGCCCACCAGCGGCGCACGGGCGCGGCGCCGGGTTGGACGGGGATCCGG
>NZ_JASJXJ010000174.1:0-7425 GCF_035018685.1 Cryobacterium sp. RTC2.1 | reverse complement strand
CACCCAGCCCTTCCCGCGCATCCCCCTCGCCGAGGCCAAGGAGATCGTCAAGGGTCGCGGCTACGAGGTGCCGCGCGACGACGACGACATGGACCCGGAGGGCGAGCGCCAGATCGCCGCGTACGTGCTGGAGACCTACGGCCACGAGTTCGTGTTCCTGACCGACTACGCCGCGAGCATCCGCCCGTTCTACCACATGCGTCCGGAGAACGACCAGACCATCACCAACAGCTACGACCTGATCTTCAACGGCACCGAGATCTCGACCGGCGCGCAGCGTGAGCACCGCATCGACGTGCTCACCGCCCAGGCGATCGAGAAGGGCCTCGACCCGGAAGAGCTCGGCGGTTACCTCGACTTCTTCCGTTACGGCGTTCCCAGCCACGGCGGCTTCGGCATGGGCCTCGCCCGGGTGCTGATGCTGATGCTGCACCAGGCCAGCATCCGCGAGGTCACCTACCTGTTCCGCGGCCCGACCCGTCTCGAGCCGTAGGCCGCCGGGGCCCAAGCGGCACAACGAAACGCAGGAGCTCCGGCGCCCTGAGGCTCACACCGCCTCAGCAGCCCGGAGCTCCTGCGTTTCGGCGTTTCCGGCCGGCTCAGAACCGCACGGGTCAGAACTGGACGTCGACGGCTGCCTTCTCGGCGGCGACGGAGCGGATGAACGCCGCGGCGGCCTCGTGGGCCGGGTGCACCTGGTAGCGGGCGAGCGCGTCGAGGTCCTCGTAGTCCGCGATCAGCACGACGTCCCAGTTGGGGTTCCCGACGACATCCGTGCCGACCTGCAGGGTGCGGATCTCTGGGACGACGCCGACGAGGGCCTCGAGGCGCTCGACGATGGCGGCCGCATCGGCCGCACGTGCGGCGGGCTCGGTCGCGGCGAGCCGCCACGACACCACGTGCCGGATCATTTCACGGCCAGAAGGGCCGTGCGGAGGCGGTCGGGATCGATCCGCCAGTAGTTGTGCACCGTGCCGTTGATCATCAGCACGGGGATGTCCTCCAGATACAGGTCGCTCAGGGCCGCGTCGTCGAGGATCGAACGCTCTTCGATGGCCATCTCGGGCGCTCCCGGCGTGCCGTCCAGGGTCCTGACGACACCCGTGACGAGCTCACGCGCATCGTCGCACAGGTGACATCCGGGTTTCCCGATCAGGGTGAGCAGTGCAGTAGCCATGCACCCAGCCTAAGCCGGGGACGGCATGGTGACCCAACTAGACTCCAAGGGAGATGTTCCAAGCCACTCCCCCGCGCGCCATCGCGTTCTTCGATGTCGACAACACCCTGATGCGAGGGGCCAGCCTCTATCATCTGGGCGTCGCCGCGTGGCGGGGCGGGATCATCACCCGCAGGGACATCACCTCCTTCGGCTGGAAGCAGGCCCGGTTCCTCGCGGTCGGCGAGAACCGCGATCACCTCTCCACGGTGCTGCTGCGTGCCCTCGAGGTCGCCGTGGGATTCGAACAGGCCGAGCTCATCCGCTTGAGCGAGGAGATCTTCGACACGAAGCTCACCCGCCGGCTCTGGCCGGAGACGGTCGCGGTGGCCAGACGGCACCTCGAGAACAGCCACGAGGTCTGGCTGCTCACCGCGAGCGTTCAGGAGGTCGCCGACGTCATCGCCGAGCGCCTCGGCTTCACGGGCGCGCTCGGAACCGTGCTCGAGGCGGACGACGGCATCTTCACGGGTCGGCTGACCGCCGGGGTCTGTCACGGCGCCCTGAAGTCCGAGGCGGCACGGGCACGCGCCGCGGCGAGCGGCGTCGACCTCGCCGACTGCTGGGCGTACTCGGACTCCCACAACGACATTCCGCTGCTCGACCTCGTCGGCCACCCGGTGGTGGTCAACCCGGACGCTGCGCTCGCGCGGTATGCGGCGGCGCGCGACTGGCCCGTGATGCGGATGAAGCGCGCGAGCATCCGCCGGGCGGCGCGCGCGAACCGGGTCCGCACAAGCAAAAAGCGCTAGGCCCGGAAGGACCTAACGCTCACGCTTGGGGACGGGCTAAGCCGTCCTACTTCTTATTGCGACGCTGATGGCGGGTCTTACGAAGCAGCTTGCGGTGCTTCTTCTTCGCCATACGCTTGCGTCGCTTCTTAATTACAGAACCCACACGGACCTCACAAGATTTGATTTCGCCGCGAGATTCGCGACAGACACGAAAGTGCCAGTCTAGCGGATAAGCGCGACGCTCGACGCTCGGTCGGCGGTTGCCGGTCGAGTACTGCTGGTTGTTCTATTCGTTCTTCCGCCATTTGCGCGGTTTAACGTCTTTGACCGCATGCGCGACCTGGAATGAGGTATCGGCGAAGACCTTGCCGATCGCGGTCGCGAACGCCCGCTGCTCTTCCTTGAGGCCCTCGGCCTCTTCGGCTTCCCCCTCCGTTGCGGCATCGAAATCGACGCTCAGGAATGGGATCAGCCAGTCTTCGATCTCCTCCAGGGGGGCATAGTCGAGATGGTAATAACGGTGCTGCCCTGCTTCACGTACGCCGACGAGTCCCGCCTCGCGCAACACCTTGAGGTGCTTGGAGACCGTCGGCTGGCTGAGGCCGAGTTGCACGACGATGTCAGACACGCTGAGCTCGCCGCCGACCGCCCCGGACTGGTTGTATCGCTCGAGGAGAATGCGTAATATTTCGCGTCGAGTCGAGTCCGCCACCACGCCGAAGATGTCTGCCATACCTTTAGGCTAGTCATTCCCACGAAGGGATACTACGGAAGGCCCGCAACGGCTGTCCGGGACAGGGTCAGTCGGTGGGGGCGGCGAGTTCGCGCGCCCGGGCGAGTGCGGCATCCGTCGCCCGGTCGAAGAGCTCCTTGAGTCCGCCCTTCTCGAGTTCCCAGACCGCGCGCTCGGTGGTGCCGTGCGGGCTCGTGACCTGGCGGCGCAGTTCGCCCGGCGACAGCGGGCTTGCTGCGAGGAGGGTGCTCGCACCGAGGAAGGTGCCGTTGACGAGGATCGCGGCCTCCTCCGCCGTGAACCCCTTGTCGATGGCGGTGCGGGTGAACTCCTCGATCAGGTAGAACACGTATGCCGGGCCGGAGCCGCTGATCGTGCTCAGGGCGTCGAGCTTGTCCTCCGGGACGACGAGCACCGAACCGACGGTGCCGAACAGGGCCCTGGCTATGTCGAGGTCGGCCGCCGTGGAACGGCTGCCTGCGCTCAGGCCGGTCACGGCCTTGCCGACGAGGGCAGGGGTGTTGGGCATTGATCGGATCACGGCGACGGATGCCGGCAGCAGCGCCTCGAACGTGGCGATCGTCACGCCGGCCGCGACGCTCACCACGAGGGTGCCCGGCGCGAGGGACGACGCGATCTCGCGGAGCAGGTCTGGCACCATCGCCGGCTTCACGGCGACGACGACGATGCGCGCCCCGGTGACCGCTGTGCGGTTGGCGTCCGGATCGAGCGCGGTCGCCCAGGCGGTGACCCCGGGCAGGTCGTGCAGCTCTGCCGCCTTCTCCGCGGTGCGGTTGGTGGCCCGGATGCCGCCCTCGACCGTCACGGCGGGGGTCAGCAGCCCGGTCAGGACGGCGCGCGCCATCGATCCGGCTCCGAGGAACGCGATGGTGGGCAGGACGGTGGGGGGCACCGCGGTGGCGGCAGTCTCGGTCATGCAGCCAGTCTACTTTTCGGGGCGTTTCGCAGCGTCGGGGGCCTCCTAGAATTGCTGCATGAGCGCATCTTCGGGGAACAAGGCCATCATCGCTGCACTCGGTGCGAACCTGGGCATCGCCGCGACAAAACTCATCGCCTGGGCGTTCTCCGGTTCGTCCTCGATGCTCGCGGAGGGCGTGCACTCCCTCGCAGACTCCGGCAACCAGCTCCTGTTGCTGCTCGGAGCCCGTAATTCGCGGAAGGACGCCGACACGGAGCATCCGTTCGGCTACGGGCGCGAACGCTACGTCTACGCCTTCGTCGTCTCGATCATCCTGTTCTCCATCGGCGGCGTCTTCTCGCTGTATGAAGGGGTGCAGAAACTGCAGGACCCGCACCACCTCGACGTGCCGTGGCTGCCGATCCTCGTGCTGCTCGTGGCGATGGGCCTCGAGTCGTTCTCCCTGCGCACCGCGATCAAGGAGTCGAACCACACCAGGGGCGGGGAGACCTGGGTGCAGTTCATCCGCCACGCCAAGGCCCCCGAGCTGCCCGTCGTGCTGCTCGAAGACGTCGCGGCGCTCAGCGGCCTCGTGCTCGCATTCCTCGGCGTCGGCCTGACCATCGTCACCGGCGACCCGATCTGGGATGCGATCGGGACCATCTGCATCGGTGTGCTCCTCGTGCTCGTCGCGATCGTGCTCGGCATCGAGACGAAGAGCCTCCTCGTCGGCGAGGGCGCCCGACCCACCGACACGGCGACGATCCAGCGCGCGATCCTGAACGGCCCGGAGACACAGCGCATCATCCACATGAAGACGCTCTACCTCGGGCCGGACGAACTGCTCGTGGCCGCGAAGCTCGCGTTCGACGCCGAGCTGCGCTTCTCGGATGTCGCGGCGTCGATCGACGTGATCGAGGAACGCGTGCGGGCGGCGATGCCGAGCGCCCGCGCGATCTATCTCGAGCCCGACGTGTTCCACGACCCGAGCCAGCACGGCCCGCTCACCGACACCATCATCATCCGGGGCCGGGAATGAGCGCAGTGCCTGCCGCGCCGGCGACGGATGCCGCACCGGTCGCTGGGACGCGGACGGCACTCGTGCTGCGCCACGACGCCACCATCCATCTCGGCAACCTCGAGCCCGTGCTCCACGACCACGGTTATTCCGTGACCTACGTCGAGATCCTCAGCGACGACCTCAGCACGATCGACCCCACCTCCGCCGACCTCGTCGTCGTGCTCGGCGGGGAGATGGGCGCGTATGAGATCGACCGGTTCCCGGCGCTCGCCCGGGAGATCACGATCCTGCAGGACCGGCTCGCCGCCGAGCGCCCGGTGTTCGGCGTGTGCCTCGGCGCGCAGCTGATGGCCAACGCGCTCGGCGCCAGGGTCTACCCCGGGCCGACCAACGAAATCGGCTTCCGCACGGTCGAACCGACGAGCCTCGGCGCCACAGGGCCGCTCCGCCACGTGGCCGGCGTCCCGGTGTTGCAGTGGCACAGCGACACCTTCGACCTTCCGGAGGGCGTGACACGCCTGGCCGGTTCGCCGCAGTACGGCAACGAGGCGTTCGGTATCGGCGACTGGGCGCTCGCGGTGCAGTTCCACCCCGAAGTGACGCCGGCCATGCACGAGGTCTGGCTGCGCGCTTCCGCCGCGGAGGTCACCGCGGCCGGCCTCGACCCGGAAACGCTGCGCGCCGAGCGCGACCTCTACGCCGGGACGATGCAGGATGCGTCCCGCGCGCTGTTCAGCGAATGGCTCGACGGGCTGGATCGCTGAAGAACTCCCGGAGGAGGGCGCCGCACTCCTCGGCGTCGACCTCCGCGTAGACCTCGGCACGATGGTTGAGCCTGCGGTCGCGCAGCACGTCGTACACGGAGCCCGCTGCTCCCGCCTTTTCGTCCCAGGCGCCGAAGACGACGACCGGGATCCGCGCGGCCAGGATCGCGCCGGCGCACATCACGCAGGGCTCGAGCGTGACCACCAGAGTGCAGCCGGTGAGGTGCCAGTCGCCGAGAGCGGCGGCCGCGGCCCGGATGGCGACGATCTCGGCGTGACCGGTCGGGTCCTGCCGTGCCTCCCTGTCGTTGCGGCCGTGGCCGACGACGACACCGGAGGCATCGATCACGACCGCGCCGACCGGGACGTCACCCGTCTCGAGGGCCGCGCGGGCCTCCCGGAGGGCAAGCCGCATCCATTCGCGGTGCTCGCGAGCCTGCTCGCCCATCCGGATACCTCCCCCAGCTAGTAGATTGAGCCTATGCGAGTCCATGTAGCCGACCATCCGCTCATCACCCATAAACTGACGGTTCTGCGGGACAAACGCACCTCCTCACCGCTCTTCCGCTCCCTCGTGGAGGAGCTGATGACGCTCCTCGCCTACGAGGGAACCCGCGGGGTGCGGGTCGAAGACATTACCGTCGAAACCCCGGTCGGGCTGGCCCACGGGGTGCAGATCAGCGACCCGAAGCCGCTCGTCGTGCCGATCCTGCGCGCCGGCCTCGGCATGCTCGAGGGCATGGTCAAGCTGCTGCCGACCGCAGAGGTCGGCTTCCTCGGAATGGCCCGCAACGAGGAAACCCTCCAGCCGACCACGTACGCCGAGCGCCTGCCCGACGACCTCTCCGACCGCCAGTGCTTCGTGCTCGACCCGATGCTCGCCACCGGAGGCTCGCTGATCGCGGCCATCAAGTTCCTCTTCGACCGCGGCGCCGTCGACGTCACCGCCATCTGCATCCTGGCGGCGCCAGAGGGTCTCGCCGCCGTCGAGGCGGCGTTCCCCGGTCGTGAGGTGTCGATCATTCTCGGCGCCGTCGACGAACGCCTCAACGAGCTCGGCTACATCGTTCCCGGACTCGGCGACGCCGGCGACCGTCTGTACGGACTCGTCTAGGGCACAGTCCACCCGTTCCGCCGGTTGCGACCACGCCGGCGGAACACGCAGGTCCTGCGACACACGGGCGTCGCAGCGCAGTACTTTCACGAATCTTTGATGAAGTGCCTTTCCATCGAGGAACATGTGATGAAGTGCCCATCGAGCACGGATCCTCCCGTTCGACCCGACCGGGGCGAACGTGCTGCAGCAGGTTTCCTGGCTTCCTGCGTCACAAAGTTGACACACGCCGTAACAGTGGGCTTTACTCACAGTTATGACAACCCCTCACCGCCCCCTGACCTCCCTCGAGGCCCTTGGGAATGCCGGCATGATGATGCCCGGCATGCGCGCCGAGTGTTGCCGAATGTGCCGCTGAATCGCGACATCATCGCCGAGTTCCCCTCTCGCCTCCGAACCCCGCGCAGTAGCAGCCCGTGCCTCTGCACTGAGCGGTTCTGAGTCAGTCGGTTGAACTCCCGGAGCCTTTCGTACGCTCCGCACCCGGTCGCAACGGCCATTGTCGAACCCACAACCGCGCAGAGCGCCGGGTTCACCCCAGCATCATCATTCCCAAGGACTCCTGCCATGTCGCTCGCACACATTGACACCGCCCGCTCCATCCACAACGCCCGCCCGGCACTCGCCCTGGCGCCTGCCCCCGCTGCTCCCCGCATCCGCGCCGTGCCGGAGGGCACAGAGGCCCGCGGCTTCGTCCTCTACGTCGGCATCGACGAGGCCAAGGCCGCCGCGGCCGGCACCTCGCTGCACCGCATCGTCGAGGCGCTCAAGGCCCTCACCGAGGAACTCGCCCCGAACGCGGAAACCCACGCCGCCGTGGCGCTCGCGCCGGCAGGTGCCGGCGGTCGCGACGTGGACGTCGTGCGCCTCGCCCTCCAGGACCCCGCCGCCCTGGCCCGCCACCGCACGGTGGCCGACCCGGAC
>NZ_JASJXJ010000173.1:0-7505 GCF_035018685.1 Cryobacterium sp. RTC2.1 | reverse complement strand
GGCTAGGGGAGGGAGAGGACCTCGTCGTAGATCGCCAAAGCTTCGGCTGCCTCGGCGTCGGTCACGACGCACGGGGGTACCACGTGGATGCGGTTCTCGGCGATGAAGGGCAGCAGTCCGCGGGCGAGCAGCCCGGCCTTGATCTTCGCCATCACCCCGGCTCCCACCGGTTCCCTGGTCGCGCGGTCCGCGACCAGTTCGAGCGCCCAGAACACGCCGACGCCGCGCACCTCACCGATGATGGGGTGCCGCTCCGCAAGCTCCGCGAGCCCCGGCGCGAGCACGTCCCTCCCGATCCTGGCCGCGTTGTCGACGATCCCCTCCGCCTCCATCGCGTCGAGCGTCGCCACGATCGCGGCCATGGCGAGCGGATGCCCGCTGTAGGTGAGTCCGCCGGGGAACACGGTCGTGTCGAAGTCGTTCGCGATCGAATCCGGGATGATCACCCCGCCCGCGGGCACGTACCCCGAGTTGACGCCCTTCGCGAAGGTGATCAGGTCGGGCACCACGTCGTAGAGATCGAGGGCGAGCCAGCTGCCGGTGCGGCCGAAGCCCGCCATCACCTCGTCGAGGATCAGCAGGATGCCGTAGCGGTCGCACAGGGCGCGCACCCCCGGCAGGTATCCGGGCGGCGGGAGCAGCACGCCCGCGGTGCCCGGGATCGTCTCGAGCAGCACGGCGGCGATCCCGCTCGGCCCCTCGCTCTGGATCACGCGCTCGAGGTGCCGCAGGGCGCGCTCGCACTCCTGCTCCGGGGTCGTGGCCCAGAAGTCGCTGCGGTAGAGGTACGGGCCGAAGAAATGCGCGTGCCCGCGCGCGAACTCGTTCGGTACCCGGCGCCAGTCCCCCGTCGCGACGATCGCGGCCCCGGTGTTGCCGTGGTACGAGCGATAGGTCGAGAGGATCTTGTCGCGACCGGTGTGCAACCGGGCCAGCCGGATCGCGTTCTCATTCGCATCCGCCCCGCCGTTGGTGAAGAACACCTTGTGGAAGCCGTCGGGCGCGCGGGCGACGATGCGGCTCGCGGCCTGGCCGCGGGTGAGGTTGGCCGTCGCGGGCGCGACCGTGGCGAGCAGGCCGGCCTGTTCGACGATCGCGCGCACGACGGCCGGATGCTGGTGGCCGATGTTGAGGTTGACCAGCTGGCTGGAGAAGTCGAGAAACGTGGTGCCGGAGTGGTCCCAGACCCGGGTTCCGAGCCCGCCGGCGAGGACGAACGGGGTGCGTCCGCCGCCCTGGGCCGACCAGGAATGGAACACGTGGGCGAGGTCGAGGTCGACGGTGAGTTCGTCGAGCCGATCGGTATCAGTCACAGCGGTTCTCCTTGTTCTCGCACCCGGGCTGCCATTCTCAGATCTTCGCGGCGGGCGCTGTGTTGAGCGCCGGGATGATGCTCTCACCGTACACACGCAGGGTCTCTTCCTTGTTGTCGTGCTGCAGGTACCCGGCGAACTGGTCGACACCCAGCTCGCGGAGTGCCTCGAGCTTCCTGATGTGATCCGCTTTGGTGCCGAGCACGCAGAACCGGTCGACGATCTCGTCGGGCACGAAGTCGGCGTGGGTGTTGCCCGCGCGGCCGTGCTGGTTGTAGTCGTAGCCTTCGCGCCCGGCGATGTAGTCGGTGAGGGCGCGCGGGACCGCGGAGTCGGCGCCGTACTTGGCGACGATGTCGGCGACGTGGTTGCCGACCATGCCGCCGAACCAGCGGCACTGGTTGCGCATGTGCTCCCAGTCCTCTCCGATGTACATCGGGGCGGCGACGCAGAATTTCACGGATGCCGGGTCCCGGCCTGCCGCTGCCGCCGCCTTCCGCACCGTGCTGATCATCCACTCGGCAACGTCGAGGTCGGCCATCTGCAGGATGAATCCGTCCCCGACCTCTCCCGTGAGCTTGAGCGCGAGCGGCCCGTACGCGGCGACCCACACCTCGAGGGAGCTGCCGAAGCTCCACGGAAAGCGGAGGGTGGCGCCGTTGTACTCGACGGCGCGGGAGTTGCCGAGCTCGCGGATGACGTGGATCGCCTCCCGCAGGGTCTTGAGCGTCGCGGGGGCGCCGTTCGTGACGCGCACGGCGGAGTCGCCACGCCCGATGCCGCAGATCGTGCGGTTGCCGTACATCTCGTTGAGGGTCGCGAAGGTCGATGCGGTGACGGTCCAGTCGCGGGTGGACGGGTTCGTGACCATCGGCCCGACCATGATCTTGCGGGTCTCGGCGAGGATGCGGCTGTGGATCACGTACGGTTCCTGCCAGAGCAGGTGCGAGTCGAAGGTCCAGACGTGGCTGAAGCCGTAGGCCTCTGCGAGCTGCGCGAGCTGCACGACCCTGGCCGATGGCGGGTTGGTCTGCAGCACTGCTCCGAAGTCCATGGGGTTCCCTGCGCTCTGTCGGTGGTGGGCGGTGGGTGGCGGATGCCTGGCCGGCGCGCCTAGATCAGGTACTGGCTCAGGCCGCGCGGCAGGTACCGCCCGTCGCCCTTCGCCCCGAGGTAGCTGTTGCCGTCGACGATGACCTTGCCCCGGCTGAGCACCGTGTCGACGTGCCCGTCGATCTCGTACCCTTCCCAGGCGGAGTGGTCCATGTTCATGTGGTGGGTCTTGCCCAGCCCGATCGAGGTGTGCCCGGCCGGGTCGTAGAGGACCACGTCGGCATCCGCCCCCGGCTGGATCACGCCCTTGGTGCCGTAGAGGCCGAACATCCGCGCCGGGGTCGTCGAGGTCAGCTCGACCCAGCGTTCGAGGGTGATCCGCCCCTCGACGACGCCCTGGTAGAGCAGGTCGAGGCGGTGCTCGACCGAGCCGATCCCGTTCGGGATCTTCGAGAAGTCGCCGAGGCCGAGGTCTTTCTGGCCCTTCATGCAGAACGGGCAGTGGTCGGTCGAGACGAGCTGCAGTTCGTTGGTTCGGAGGCTCTGCCAGAGCTCCTCCTGGTGCCCCTCCGCGCGGCTGCGCAGCGGCGTGGAGCACACCCACTTCGCGCCCTCGAAGCCCGGGGCGCCGAGGTTCTCCTCGAGGGAGAGGTAGAGGTACTGCGGGCAGGTCTCCCCGAAAACGTTCTTGCCGCGGGAGCGGGCCGCCGCGAGCTGCGCGACGGCCTGCTTCGCGCTGACGTGCACGACGTACAGTGGCGCCCCGGTCAGGTCGGCGAGCATGATCGCCCGGTGGGTGGCCTCCTCCTCGAGCTGCCAGGCCCGCGCGATGCCGTGATAGTACGGGTCGGTCTTGCCCTCTGCGAGGAGTTGACCGACGAGCACGTCGATCGCCGGCCCGTTCTCGGCGTGCATCATCGTCATGAGCCCGGTCTCCGCCGACTTCTGCATCGCCCGGAGGATCTGCGCGTCGTCGGAGTAGAAGACGCCCGGGTAGGCCATGAAGAGCTTGAAGCTCGACACGCCCTCGGCGAGCAGCCCGTCCATGGCCTGCAGCGAGTCCGTGTTGAGGTCGCCGATGATCTGGTGGAAGCCGTAGTCGATGGCGCAGTTCCCCGCCGCCTTGTCGTGCCAGGTCGCGAGGCCGTCGAAGACACGCTGCCCGTAGCTCTGCACGGCGAAGTCGATGATCGTCGTCGTGCCGCCCCACGCGGCCGCGCGGGTGCCGGTCTCGAAGGTGTCTGAGGCCGCGGTGCCGCCGAACGGCAGCTCCATGTGGGTGTGCGCGTCGATGCCGCCGGGGATCACGTACTTCCCGGTCGCGTCGATCACCGTGTCGGCGGATGCCGCGACGTCGAACCCGAAAATGGCGGAGCCGGGGGCGAGCACCGCGACGATCTTCTCGCCGTCGATGAGGACATCCGCTTCTGAGCGGCCGGTCGAGCTGACCACAGTGCCGCCCCGGATCAGGGTGCGCCCCACCCGGGCGCTCATGCGCGGGCGATCGGGTCGTAGGAGTCCGGCCTGCGGTCGCGGTAGAACTGCCAGGAGTTGCGCGTCTCGCGGATGAGGCCCAGGTCGAGGTCGCGGATCACGATCTCGTCGGTGTCGGTCGAGGCGATGGCGCCGACGTAGTTGCCGCGCGGGTCGACGAAGTAGGAGCTGCCGTAGAAGGTGACGGCCTCGTCGCCGAATTCCTCGGTTTCGGTGCCGATCCGGTTGTTGGCGCCGATGAAGTACTGGTTGGCGACCGCCGCGGCCGGCTGTTCGAGTTCCCAGAGCCGGTTGGACAGGCCGGGCTTGGTGGCCGAGGGGTTGAAGACGATCTCGGCGCCGTTCAGGCCGAGGATGCGCCAGCCCTCCGGGAAGTGCCGGTCGTAGCAGATGTAGACGCCGATCTTGCCGACCGCGGTGTCGAAGACCGGGTAGTCGAGGTTGCCGGGACGGAAGTAGAACTTCTCCCAGAACTGCGGGAGGTGCGGGATGTGGTGCTTGCGGTACTTGCCGAGGTAGCTCCCGTCGGCGTCGATCACGGCGGCGGTGTTGTAGAGCACGCCTGCCTGCTCCTCCTCGTAGACCGGAAGCACGATCACGATGTGGTGCTCTGCGGCGAGCGCCTGGAACCGTTCGACGAGGGGGCCCGGAACGCTCGTCGCGTAGCCGTAGTACTGGGGGTCCTGGATGATGCCGAAGTAGGGGCCGTGGAAGAGCTCCTGGAAGCAGATCACCTGCGCTCCCTGCGCGGCCGCAGAGCGCACGAATCCCTCGTGCTTGGCGATCATCGACGCTTCGTCGCCGGTCCAGGTGGCCTGGGTGATCGCGGCTCTCACGATGTTCCCGCCCTTGCCGGCCGCATCCGCGCGGATCTTCGCGCTGGCCGGGGTATTGGATCCGTCGGACATGTCTGCCTCCACCAAGTCACTACTGCGAGATAACTGAAACGTCCGCCGAAACGTCCGGCGTGCTGAGTGCGTGTGGATCATCCTGTCGCCCAACGGGCCGGGAGGCAAGCACTCAGCGAAACCGTTATCCGGCGCTGGTACCATTCAGAAAGTCCCGCCCGGCCACCGAAGGTCTCATGACACGTCTCCCGTTCTTCCGCGGGCCCCGCGCTTCTCGCGCCTGGCCGGCGCTCATTGCTGCCACGGCGCTCACCGCCCTCCTCGGAGGCTGCGCGACCACGAGCCCGATTCCCGCAGGCCCCGCCCCGGATGCGGTCACGGCCAGCCCCACCCCGACGTCGAAGCCGGCCTACCCGCTCACGATCGAGAACTGCGGCACGACGGTCACGGTCACGAAGGCCCCGAGCCGGATCGTGTCGATCAAGTCCTCGGCCACGGAACTTCTCCTCGCGCTCGGCCTCGGCGACAAGATCGTCGGCACCGCGTTCCTCGACGGTCCGCTCCCGCAGGCGCTCAGCTCGATCGGCACCAACCTCAAGGTCGTCAGCGACTTCCTGCCCAGCCAGGAGGCCGTGCTCGCCCTGAACCCTGATTTCGTCTTCGGCGGGTGGGAGTCCAACTTCGCCGCTGACGGCGTCGGCACCCGCGACACCCTCGCCGCGGTCGGCATCGGCAGCTATGTCGCGCCGTCGGCCTGCAAGGGCGCCGACCAGCCCAATCCGCTCACCTTCGACACCGTCTTCGGGGAGATCACCCAGGCCGGCGCCGTTTTCGGGGCCCCCGAGGCAGCCGCACGGCTCGTCGCCACCCAGCGCAAGGAGCTCACGACGCTCTCCCCCGCGACGACGAAGACCTCTGCGCTCTGGTATTCGAGCGGCGTCGACAGCCCGTACGTCGGTGCCGGGATCGGTGCGCCGCAGATGATCATGGATGCCGCCGGACTCACGAACGTCTTCGCGAGCGTGAAGGACACCCGGACCTCCGTCGGCTGGGAATCCGTCGTCGCTGCCGATCCGAGCGTGATCGTGCTCGTCGACGCGACCTGGAACACGGCAGAGTCGAAGATCAAGACCCTCGAGACCAACCCCGCGACGAAGAACCTCACCGCGGTGAAGAACAAGCGGTACATCACCCTCCCGTTCGCTTCGACGGAGGCCGGCATCCGCAACGTCGAGGCCGCGGCAACGACGATCGACCAGCTGGCCGACCTCAACTCGCTGAGCAAGTAGTCGGTGACTGCGGGCACGGACTCCGTGGCGGGACGGACCCGGCCGGCCGCATCCGCTCGCCGGAACGGCCGCTTCGGGCTGTGGCTCGCGCTCGCCCTGGCCGCGCTTGTGCTCGTCTCCGCGCTGGCCGTGACGATCGGGCCCGCTCCGGTGAACCTGGCGGATGTCGCAGGCAGCCTCGCGGCGCACCTCGGCTTCCCGCACTCCGGCACGGTGCCCGTCCTCACTGACGCGATCGTCTGGCAGCTGCGGCTCCCCCGGGTGCTGACCGCGGCGTTCGTCGGTGCGGGCCTCGCCCTGAGCGGCGCGGTCATGCAGAGCGTGACCCGCAACCCGCTCGCCGACCCGTACCTTCTCGGGCTGTCCTCAGGGGCGTCGCTCGGCGCGGTCTGCGTCGTGATTCTCGGCGTCGGGGTCGCACTCCCGCTCGCCGCCTTCGCCGGCGCACTCGCCGCGCTCATCGCGACGCTCTCCATTGCCAGGGTCGGCGGAACGATCACGCCCGGCCGGGCCGTGCTCGCCGGCCTCGCGATCGCCCAGCTCGGCGCGGCGGGCACCTCCTTCGTGATCTTCTGGTCGGCCAAGGGCGACTCCTACCGGGAGATCCTGAACTGGCTGCTCGGCTCCCTCGCCGGCAGTTCCTGGGCCACGGTCCTCATCGCCGGGAGCGCGCTCCTCCTCGCCGGCACCGGGCTCGTGCTCGCCGCGAGCCGGCTGGACGCCTTCGCCTTCGGCGACACCGCCGCGGCCTCGCTCGGAGTCGACGTCAACCGCACCCGGTGGGCGCTCCTCGGCACGGTGGCACTGCTGACCGGGGCGATGGTCGCCGTGAGCGGTGCGATCGGGTTCGTCGGGCTGATCCTCCCGCACCTCGTGCGCGGGCTCAGCGGGCCGGGGCACCGCAGGCTGCTGCCGCTCGTCGCGGTATATGGCGCGGTGTTCCTCGTGATCGCGGACACCCTCGCCCGAACGGTCTTCGACCCGCGCGAGCTGCCGGTGGGCATCATCACCGCCCTGATCGGGGTTCCGGTGTTCATCGCGCTGATCAAGAGCCGGAAGTCCGTTTCATGGGTGTAGTCATCGAGCGGGTGTCGTTCCGCGTCGGCGGGCGCGCGATCCTGGACGACGTCTCCGCGATCATTCCGACCGGCTCGGTGACGGGCCTGCTCGGCCCGAACGGCGCGGGAAAGTCCACACTGCTGCGCCTCATCGCGGGCCTGCACACCCCGACGAGCGGGCGGATCACCCTCGACGACGCACCCCTGGCGACCCTCGGCCGACGCGAAACCGCCCGCCGGATCGCCCTCCTCGAGCAGAACGCGAGCCCCACGATCGACCTGCTCGTGCGCGAGGTCGTCCTCCTCGGTCGTATTCCGTACCGCTCCGGAATCTTCGGCGGCTTCGACGGCGCCGAGGACCTGCGCATTGTCGCCGAATCGCTCGCCCAGGTCGGCGGCACCGACCTCGCCGACCGAAGCTGGGGCACCCTGAGCGGCGGCGAGCAGCAG
>NZ_JASJXJ010000172.1:0-7510 GCF_035018685.1 Cryobacterium sp. RTC2.1 | reverse complement strand
CTGAACGATACAAATCACGCATCTGAACAGTGGGGCTCACTCGCACCACAGGTGGTGCCCATCGAAGCCAATATTCACTACTGCCCAAGGCGGCCTGAATCCTCCGAATGATCGACCCGAGGATGCCCGACGCGAGAAGACCTGAACCGAGTGGGCCCGCGGAATCCTCACCAAGGGGCGGCAACTGCCGAAGCGCCGCCCTGACTTGGGCATTCATGTGCTCGAGCTGCCAGGAGACCTCATCGGAGACTGCCGTAGCCTGATCAGCGGCGGCTAGCCCGGCGGCTTTCGCTGCGTATGCGGCTGCGCCGAGTGCGTGCGCGCCCATGTGCGCGACGCCGGAAGCTTGTCCGGCAGCCCGAGCAGCTGCCACTGCCGAGGGAGAGTTCACTGCCTGCGCGGCCCGACCAGCAACGAAGCGCCTGCGAATTTCACCGGCGGTATCAAGATCACCCTGAGCAAATGCCCGAGTACGAGCGATGGCATCACGTGGCCGGCCGTCCGTTGGCGCCTCCGTTTCGAAATGGACCAAGACTCTCTCAGCACAGTCAGCAGCCCAGGTTGCGACGAGGCGTCGGTCAGCTTCGCTGAGTGACTGCGGGGAAGGCACGTCTCACCTGCTCGTGCGGCCGTGCCCCGGCCGTCGCAGGCCGAGCCAAATCAGGATGATGCCAACGATTGCGAGGATGAGCCCGATGGAAAGCCACATCCGGCTACCCGTCATGAAACTTCCCGGGATCAGATTCATGCCCTGCCCGGTCCAGACGCCACCAAGGATCAGAGCGATCACGCCGACGGCGATGAGGGCGATGCGTCCGCTTCGGCTAGTCACGTCTCCCAACGTACCCCGGCTGACACGCACGTCGCCCGGTTGAGGTTCCCCAGGAAACGGGGAATCCGTCGAGATCAGGTCTCGGAGCGAATGACAGAGACTCCGCAGTCGGGGTTCACGGGTTCCAGTGAACAGGTGGTCTCATGCAGCTCCAGGAGTGTCCTGTTCTGTGAGAAATTACAACTGACACAACCCCTGAGCAGAGTCATCTAGTCGAGGGGCTCCACCCATTCAGACCGCCATCCGGGTGCCTCCGACTTTCGCGTGTAATAGCGGGTATCCCGGATGATCGACCCGTCCGCTCCGAACTCCAGGATGACCACCACGTGCCACACATCCCCGGCATAGTCATTCGTCCCCTCGACGACCCAGATTTGCCCCGACCCCACGACTCGGCGCAGGGTGATCGAGGGGGGAACAGGAAAAGCCTCCTGCATTGCCCGCATGGCCTCACGTCCACGGATGCGCTCCCCCGACTGCGGCATCTCCATCACGTAGGTCTCATCACGAAGCCGAAACTCAGCGTCAGGTGAGAGCCCCTCCTTGGTGAGGCCGAACAAACGCTCGAGGCCCTCGCGCATGGCCTCCGGATCGTTGTCTGTGATTGCCCGCAGAAAAGATTCGCGCACATCGAGGTCGCTCATTCTTCCTCCCGGTCAACGTTGAAACTCGACTACGAGCATTCTGCTCCTCTGCCGAGGAAGCGGCACGCTCGTCGTGCCTAACGGCGTCGGTGTGCTCCGGCAGGCGCATCCCAAGACGTTCATTGGCGGCCCCGGCTGCGAACGCGCTCCCACTCTGACGGAGTCAGCTCGCCCGGTTTGGACCACACCTGGTTGGAGACGCCCAGACAGCCGAGGTCGTGCACGTATCCCACTCGTCGAAGCGTTCGGAGGTTACCGGCGTCGAGTCCCAACAATTCGCCTGCCTTCGCCGACAGCGTGGCCACGCGCCGGGAGTGGCCGAAGGCGAAGCGGCACTTGAGGTCAACGAAGTCGCCTATCGCGCACACCAACCGGTCGAGACTCTCGTCGGTGAGTCGGACCTCCCGATCGGGTGCATAGCCAAGAGCATCACTCCAGGAGTCACCGGCGGGCACGGGCGCAAAGATCTCGTCGGGCGAGCCAAGCGCAGCATCGACGACGTCGGGATCGAGGTGTCCGCCCCGCCTGCTTCTGGCCATCGCGATCACGGCGTCGAGCCCGTATATCCGGTAGTGAACTTCGGCGACATCCGCGAACTGGGCGACTCTCATTTCGATCGGGATCTTGTCGCAGGAAACTGCCGCCGGCAGGCCCTCGCCGTCGAATCGCTCGAAGGTGTACGCGAGCGTGTTCTCGACATCCGCGGAAAGCCCAATGTGCCGGGCCAGGGCAGCTGCCGAGGTGCAGTGCGAGTGGATCAGGCTCGCGAGTTGGCCACGGGTATCCCGGAGCAGAGTGCCCATCACCTTGAGCCGTTGCGGGAGGGATTCTCCCTTTGCGATGTTGCCTAGCAGGAATCGCATGTAGGGCATGCCTGACCAGTCGACCAGATACGCCTTTGCAGGTCCCCTGGGACAGAGGCTCAGCTTCCAGTGACAGTCACCCACACCTCGGCGAGAGGAATGAAGCCTTCACGACTCTCGAGTCGACCACGGCGCCTGTGTCTCAGCGCTCCTCGCTTCCCAGATCAATGCGTTCCGCAATCTCGGAGACGTCGTCAAGCCGCCCGGAAGAAACGTCCATGATGAATTCATAGGCCTCATCATTCGACCAGGTCAGCCGTCTTCCATTCATACCGAGGAATGCGAGCAGAGCAGCGAGACTCAGGCGTTTATTGCCGTCAATCAAGCCGTGGTTGCGGGCCAAGGAGTGCGTCAGCGCCGCGGCCTTCTCGTTGAGGCTCCCGTAGGCATCCCTTCCGAATGCGCTCGCGCGCGGACGGGCCAGCGCCGACTCAAGCAACCCCTGGTCACGGACCGGCATGTCTCCTCCGAGGGCCCGCTGCCCGACGTAGAGGAGATCAGCGTAGGTGAGATAGATCACTTTCCCAAGCGTTCAAGCGCTTCGGCGTAGCGCGGGAGCTCCTCGTCAAGGACACGACCCAGAAGGTCCTGTCGGCTGTGGTTCTCGACGTATTCACGGACCGCCTGTTTGGCGATGTCCTGCATGGACCGCCTCTCGTACTCGGCACGGCGACGCAGGGCGTCCGCCTCGTCGTCGGTCAAGCGAAGGGTCATTGGCATGCACACACGGTATCACCCGTGACACCGTTCTCGATAGCGTCCCGATAAGGGTTGGGCTCGCGGGCCACGCAGTGGAACCTTTCAGTTGCCTGGCCTGCCCGGATCGGACAATCGTCGCTGGCTTGCCGCTTGACGTTGCCCGAGCATCCAGCCGGCACCGAATGCGAGGACTGCCAGCCCGACAATGAACAGCGCGATCCCAATCTGACTCCGTGGCGAGAACTGTAGGCCTCGTGGAGAGAACGTCGCGTTGCTGAGCGGCGCGCGTGTCGCTGTGCCGAGCATCACCTCGATGATGTCCACCCGTAGGTGTTCGAGGTCACTCCAGACCGAGCGAACTCGGTCGCGCACCTTCTCCATGAGCGCCGTCAGTAGGCGGGCACTTCGGAATAAACAATGGATAAAGACTGCATGCATCGAGTCTTGCCCCTTCAGCGAGAACAAGAATACCTGATCAAGACAGATTTCGAGTAGGGCGGCCGGGACTTGAACCCGGGACCGACGGATTATGAGTCCGCTGCTCTAACCAGCTGAGCTACCGCCCCCAACCGCAGTCACTCCGTGGAGCGGGCGGCGGCATCTGAGGTGATCGTGTCGACCACCGGTTCCCCACGATACAGGCTCTCAAAAGTGTCGAGGGTGCGATTGATGTCGTGGGCACCGATCAGCCGGAGCGACTCGTGCTTGAGGGCGTCGAGCACTTCGGGGCCCGCAGTGAGTACACGGGTCAGCTTGTCCGCAAGGTCCTGGGCGCCTCCTGGCTCGAAGAGGAAGCCGTTCTGTCCGTCGTGGACGAGGTGCGGCAGCGCCATGGCGTTGGCGGCGACGATCGGCAGGCCCGAGGCCATTGCCTCCATAGTCGCGATACTCTGCAGCTCAGCGATCGACGGCATCGCAAACAAGGTGGCGCGGGTGTATGCCGCGCGCAGTTCCTCATCCGTCACGTAGCCGCGGAAGACGACGCGGTTGCTGATGCCCAGGCTCTGGGCGAGGTGTTCGAGGTTGCGCTTCTGGTCGCCACCGCCCACGATCTCGACCTGGGTGTCCAGTTCAGGCGCGAGCAGCGTCACGGCGTGCAGGAGCACATCGATCTGCTTCTCGCTCGTCACTCGGCCGACGAAGAGGATCCGGTTCTCCGTGCGCGGCTCGAAGGACGGTGAATAGTTATGGGCGTCGATGCCGCACGAGATGGCGAGCACGCCCTCGAGTCCGGTGTACTTCTCCAGGAACTCGGCGGCGCGCACGGTCGGCGTCGTGACGGCTTCCGCCCGGCCGAAGGTGCGGCGAGCCGCCTTCCAGGCCATCTTGATCAGACGCTCGTGCATGCTCTTTGGAATGAGCGTGAATTCGAGCATGTTCTCGGGCATGAAGTGGTTCGTCCCGATGATGCGGATGCCGCGCTTCGCGGCCTCGATCGTGACGCCGCGCCCGATGTTGATGTGGGACTGGAAGTGCACGACATCCGGTTTGAAGGTGTCGAGAATTCGGCGGCTCTCCGCATGGATCAGCCACGGCAGCGCGTAGCGGAGCCAGTCGTGCGGGTACCAGCGCCAGCTCTTGATCCGGTGCACGAGGAACGTCTGTCCCTCGTGCTCTTCGGTCCAGGTGCCGTGCTTGGCCGAGGCAGCCGGCGCGAAGACCTGCACCTCGTGGCCGCGGGAGGTCAGGCCGGCGGCGAGACGCTCGGCGAACTTCGCCGCGCCGTTGACGTCAGGGGCGAACGTGTCGCAGGCAATGAGGACCTTGATCGGCTTTTTCGAACCCGGAGCCACAGGGGTCGAACCTAGTGGCGAAGCGGTCGAGTCTGACAAAGTGAGGGTGTCCCAACGTGTGTGGGCCGGAGGTCGTCATCCGGCGGTATTTCAGGTCTTGGACGGCGCGAACGCGGCCGACATCTCCTAGCACCCTATTCTAAATCCGCGTGTTCTCGCCCATCCTCGGCGACGGCGCGCCCTATTCCGATACGGTAACGGATGCCTGCGGGTGGTGCCGCGACAGCAGGATGACACCCCAGATCGCGATGGCACCTGCGAATGCGAACGCTACTCCCGCCCACGCTGGAGCCTGTGCGATCTCGCCGAGGACGACGATGCCGATTCCGACCGCCACCAGCGGATCGATCACGGTCAGGCCGGCGATCACGAGATCGGGCGGTCCCGACGAATACGCGTTCTGGACGAAGTAGGCGCCGAGAGCTGCCGCAAGGAGCAGGCCGGCGACGCAGGTGAGCGTCAGCCACTCGAAATTGCCGTTCTGAGTGCGGTTGATGATCACCTTCGCCAGGGTCGCGACGAAGCCGTAGACCACACCGGCGCCGGTGATGTAGAAGATCGCCTTGAACTGGGTGTGCAGCAGCGCGAACGCGACGACGAAGGAGACGAGCACCGCGCCGAGCACGATCAGGATGGTGATGAGGTTCTTGTCGGTCACCGGCTTATCCACGGCGAAGAAGGCCGCGACGGTGACGAAGAGCCCGATGCCGCCGACGCAGAGCGCGATGGCGATCTTGGAGGCCCGGTTGACCGGGGTCCTGGTCACCCGGGCGTTGACGATCGACGTGATCACGAGGGCGACGGCGCCGAGGGGCTGCACGACGATGATCGGGGCGAAGGCGAGGCTCGAGAGCTGGAAGACGATGGCGAGGCCGAGCATGAGGGTGCCGATCACCCAGGACGGCCGGCGCAGCAGGAGCAGCAGCTGGTGCGGGTCGAGGCCTCCCGTGACCGCAACGGTGTTGGCCTCGACCTTGTTGACGCCCCGGTGCTGGAACTGGGCTCCGAGCGACAGGAACACGCCGCCGATCAGGGCGAGCGGTATGCCGATCGCCTGGCGAGGGTCGACGGGGAGGTCGACGGTGAAGTCAATCAGGTCGAGGTGCACTCAACGACCCTACGACGGAACGGCCCGATATCCTTGCTGAATGGCCGTTCGCTCAATTGTTATTTTCGGGGACCCCGTCCTCCACACCCCCGCCAAGCCCGTCGAGACCTTCGACCAGGAGCTCCGCGATCTCGTCCAGGACATGTTCGAGACGATGGACGCCGCTCCTGGAGTCGGTCTCGCCGGCCCGCAGGTCGGCATCCCGCTGCGTCTGTTCACCTACGCCTACCTCGACGACGACAACCGACAGTGGCGCGGCGTCGCGATCAACCCCGAGCTCTGGATCACTCCGGTCCCCGCCGGAGAGGCCGACGAAGACGAGGACGTCGAGGGGTGCCTGTCGTACCCAGGCGAGCGATTCCCGCTGCTCCGCTCCCCCCGGGCGATCCTCCGCGCCGTGGACCTCGACCAGAAGCCGTTCGAAATCCACGCGGACGGCTGGCTCGCCCGGATCTTCCAGCACGAATTCGATCACCTCGACGGCACGGTGTATGTGGATCGCCTCGAGCACTTCTACGCGAAGATCGCAACGAAGGTCACGCGCAAGCGCGGCTGGGGCGGTCCCGGCCTCGCCTGGCTGCCGGGCGTAGACAACCTCGACGAATAGGCTCAGAAGAGGGCTCGAAGGCCTGCCGCCACAAGCGCGGCCACGATCACGACGACGATGAAGGGCACCCGCAGGGCGAACAGGACGACCGCGACGAGGACCGCGGGCACCCGGGCGTCCAGGGCAACGCCCGTCCCCGCGCCGAGCGTCTGCACCGCAATGAGGGCCGCGAGCAGGGCAACGGTCACGAGTTCGCTGATTCTCGCCAGGGTCGGCTTCTTCAGCACGGAGGCCGGCACCAGATAGCCGGCGAGCTTCAGCACGACACAGGCGATGGATGCCGCGATCACGATCTGCCAGAGGGTCACCTGCCGCTCCCCCGCGTTGGAGTACCAGAGGGGGTGCCGGAGCGCGCGCCGGCCCAGTTGGACCAGCCGACGACGATGGCGACGAGCGCAGCCGCAAGCACGGGCAGCCCGGGCGCGAGAACGGGCGTCAGGGCTGTGGCCACGACGAAGGCGGCCACCGCGACGACGAGGGCCTGCCGCCGCTTCAGCCGCGGCCAGAGCAGGCCGACGAAAGCGGCAGCGGCCGCGGCGTCGAGGCCGTACGAGCGGGTGTCGCCGAGGGTGTTGCCGATCAGGGCGCCCACGAAGGTCGTCAGGTTCCAGCCGGCGAACACGATGAGGCCGGTCACCCAGAACCCGCGCCGGCTCGACCGCGGGGTCGGCTGGGCGAGCGCGACGGCCGTCGACTCGTCGATCGTGATCCACGCCGCCGCGAACCGGCGCAGCCAGCCGCGGCCGACGATGGGCGCGGTGCGAATGCCGTAGAGGCCGTTCCGGGTGCCGAGCAGCGCGGCACCGGCGATCGCCGATGGCCCCGCCGCGACCCCGCCGGCCGCGAGTACTCCGATCAGGGCGAACTGGGATCCCCCGGAGAACATCACCAGGCTGAGGAACGCCGTCTGCCAGAGCGTGAGGCCGGACGCGACGGAGAGCGCCCCGAAGGAGACCCCGTATGC
>NZ_JASJXJ010000171.1:0-7531 GCF_035018685.1 Cryobacterium sp. RTC2.1 | reverse complement strand
GAACTCGCCGCCGCCTAAGCTAGAACAACTGACCCGCATGGTGTTGAGAAACTCCACCACTCAGCGGGACGTGACCGACTTGCTCTTCCCAAGCTTTCAATTCGGCCCGGATGGCGAATTCCTCCCCAGCTTGGACAGAGTACTGAAAGCCCTGGGCGACACCCTTGACGATTGGAGCATCGCCCTTTGGATCGTCTACAGAGACCCCCAAGACGGCATTAGCAATTTTGAAAGGTTGCGGTCGGGCGACGCCGAGACTGTAGTCCAACGCGCCACACGCCGAGCAGAAATCTTGCGTCACTGAAAAACACAGAGCCGCAGGGATACAGACAGACGTTCGGCCATCTCTCGGCAGGACTAGCCGGCGCAACAACTGGACCATAGCCGCCGGTGCTCGCTCGCGCTGCGGCCTTGCTACCCGTCTTCCTCGATGCCGCGGAAACTACGTGGTTGTTTCGGGTTCGTCTCTCGTTACGTCGATGACCGGAAATCCGGCCCGCCCGAGGGCCTCGGTGACGCTACGCACCGCGGAATCATTGTCCCGTGCCTCCTGCGACGATATGACAAGTCCTCTCCCGTTCTCGGTGCCTAGCGTGCAGTCGGCAAACCCCAGGTCGAAGTGTCGGTCGGAGTCGACGTCAGTCAGCCCTTTCCGATCTCACGCAGGGTCCGGAGTATGCATTTGCCCAGCTCTCGATGCGTGACTTGTCGGACTATGAAGAAAGGCCATCAGAGCGGCGCCATCCTAAATAGCCGGGCTCCACGTCATCGGGGTTGCGTCCAATAGCGTGGTGTAACCCCGGCCCTGATGGGCGTGTTGCACCGACGTGAGGCGGCCACCGCGTGATTCTTGGAAAGACCGATCAAGTCTTTTCCGAAGGAGTACACGCGATGACCGCACCCCATTTTATTGACCCTGCCCGTTTCCTGTCCGAACAACTCGAGCAAGCCTCGCCGGACCTGATGCGGCAGATGCTGACCACGTTCATCAACGCGCTGATGAGCGCCGAGGCCGAAGCCGTCTGCGGCGCCGAATACGGCCAGATCTCCGCCGACCGGACCAACTCCCGCAACGGCTACCGGCACCGTGATTTCGATACCCGCACCGGCACCCTCGACGTCGCGATCCCGAAGCTGCGCACCGGCACCTACTTCCCGGACTGGCTCCTCGAGCGCCGCCGCCGGGCCGAAGCCGCCCTGACCAGCGTCGTGGCGACCTGCTACCTCCTCGGGGTGTCGACCAGACGGATGGAGAAACTCGTCGAGTCCCTCGGCATCACCCGCCTCTCCAAGTCGCAGGTGTCGATCATGGCCAACGACCTCGACGAGCAGGTCGAGCAGTTCCGCACCCGCCCCCTCGACGCCGGCCCCTACACGTTCGTCGCCGCCGATGCCCTGGTGCTGAAGGTCCGCGAGGGCGGCCGTGTCGCCAACGTCCACGCGCTCCTCGCGACGGGCGTGAACAAGGACGGGCACCGCGAGATCCTGGGCTTGCAGGTCACCAGCGCCGAAGACGGCGCCGGCTGGCTCGGCTTCTTCCGCGACCTGACCGCCCGCGGCCTCACCGGTGTGAAACTCGTCACCAGCGACGCGCATGCCGGCCTCGTGGCCGCCATCGGGGCCACCTTGCCCGGTGCGACCTGGCAGCGCTGTCGCACCCACTACGCCGCGAATCTCATGTCCGCGACCCCGAAGTCCAGCTGGCCGTGGGTGAAGACCCTGCTCCACTCCGTCTACGACCAGCCCGACGCGGACGCCGTCCACGCCCAGTTCGACCGAGTCCTGAACGCCCTCGAGGAGAAGCTCCCCGCGGTCGCCACCCACCTTGAGGGAGCCCGGGCGGACGTGCTCGCTTTCACCGGTTTCCCGAAGGAAATCTGGCGTCAGCTCTGGTCCAACAACCCACAGGAACGCCTCAACCGCGAGATCCGCCGCCGCACCGACGTCGTGGGTATCTTCCCCGATCGCGGCTCCCTGATCCGACTCGTCGGCGCGGTCCTGGCCGAACAACACGACGAATGGATCGAAGGCCGCCGCTACCTCGGCCTCGACGTCCTCAGCCGCTCACGCCTCACCCTCATCCCGACCGACAAGGAGGAACCCACAACCGAACTCGGCGCCCTCAGCGCCTAGAAATCCAAGAATCACGCGGAAAACCCGTTACACCACACATTTGGACTTGACCGTCATCGGCGTCAGGAGAGAGAAATCAACCTTGACGCTTAACTCCCGCCCGAACCCTGCAGCTCCGCATATTCTTCATGCCCACCAGGCGCACATCCATTCGGTTCGCTGAGACCCGGCTTGCAGCGAACTCAGCCTCAAACCACAATGTATTGCTGCCAAAGTACTCTTAGCACCAATACATTGCACTTTATGGAGATGGCCATGGCAAGAAAAGCCCGCACTTACTCACCCTGGACCGTTGAAGCCATCACGATCCTTGGGCAGCAAATCACCGCCGAGCGCCGACTAATTCACTGGCGGCAACGCGACATAGCGGAGCGTGCAGGCATCTCCGCGGGGACTCTTATCGCCATTGAGAAAGGTTCCACCGCCACATCGATCGGCACGGTATTCGAGGTTGCGGCCCTGCTCGGCATCCCCCTTGTTGGCGCCACCGAGGAGGGCCCACGAGAGCTAATCAACACTCGCCTGGCCCTGCTCCCCACGAGAATGAGACTGCCCACGGAATACGACGATGATTTCTGACACCGACTTCGAGTGCGCCCGGCGCCCGCCATCAGTGGATAGAGTCACAATGCCGATGTACGCCTCAATCCTCCGGAACGACTACTCCGCCATCGTCGACAGAGTCCCCTCTGCCCGCCGTGAACGGTGACTCTTCTCGGACGATCGTCGCTTGGCTGCGAACAGGACGATCTACCGAGTCTCCCCGGTCGGGCGTCCCTCGAGCAGGTTTCGGGTGAACCTGCGGACATCATCCTGCAGCCCGACATAGGCGTTGTCGACCGGACTCTCCGAATGGGCGAAACTCTCCACGGCTTCAAGCGCTGAGATGATGACCGCGCGCGGTGAACGAATGTTCCACGAGAGACCCTCCGCGATGAGGTCGTCAATGGTGATCGCCGCGTGCAAGTACTTCCGGTTGACGGCCAACGCCATCTTGCCGTCGCTATCGAGGTGAGTTTGGGGCACGACATCGTAGGCCGGTGTAATTTCCGTGCTGCCGTCCCGCATGTGGAGCATGCTGATGTTCTTGCCGTGCATGTCAAGGTTTCCCAGGGCCTGCGAGACGGTCAGCAACCCGAGGAGCTGGTCTACGGAGCGCCGGTCACCATTGCGCCCAAGGACGTGCGCCACTCGCTTGAGCGTCACTTTCCCGCCGAACTCCTGGTACTTCTCATTCTTCGATGCCCCCAGGGCCTGGTTCATGTCTTCCTGATGTATTCGTCCCTGTGGTGCATCCGGTGACCTGTCGTAGCGTTCGATAACGAGGCCGAGAACCCCACCGAAATCTTCTATCCATGCGTCGAATGTGGTCAGGCCAGCAGCTTTGGCCGCGCGGAAGCCGTATTCCTCATCAAACGTGATGCTCGGGTAACGAGCGGACGGCGGCTTGACGATGTGGGTGGACGGGTAGCCCTCAAGCACTTGGAACCACTGATCACCTTTGAGCGCCAGAACGATCTTGTCCTGCACACCGGCCAGCGACGTCCGACCGGACTTCGGTCGGTTTCCCAGCGGGGCAGCCTGCGCGTTGGTGAGCATCTTTCCGACTTCGACCCCGTCGACCAAGGCCACATCTGGCGTACGAGGCTCGCCCGCCGCCTCAGGGTCGTAAATCTGAACAGCCCCGGCGACATCTCGGCCAAATTGAGCCAATAGCGAGATGATGTCGTCGGTAGAGGCCCTGATCTCGGCGGCGAGATTATCCAGCGCAGTTCCCTCGGGAAGTAGCTCTGCGAAAAAGTTGCGGCGGCGTGCGGCTCTGCTGCGGTTGACAACGAGGTCGAAAGGAACAGACTCGGAGAGGATCGTGCTACCAAGCCCAAAGACATCGATGGCGTTCTTGTCCGCGTTGAAATCGAAGGCACGACGATCGGCGCCGACTAGACAACCGACTAGCTCGCCATATATTTCCACCCGCAAGTCAGCCATCAGAGTCGCGCGCAATGTCGTTGCCAAGTGGCGCATCTGGCGAGTCGTCGATCTCCATATACATTCGGACCCCGGTCTCCCGCATTGCCGCGAAGATACGCTCCAAAACGATCGTGCTCTTACCAGATTCCAAAGCCCAGATGTATTTCTGATCGGTCTGGAGCCTTTCGGCAAGATCACGCTGCGTCAGCCCGCTGACCAGGCGGCCTTGCTGCAGCATCCGGCCGAGCGCCTCAATGCTTCTCACTTCACCGCGTGATGCCATAGGTGCCCCTCTTGACGGTCATATCACCTTCATATTACTTGACGGTCTTATCACCGTCAATCGGCACGACGGCTTTATCGTAGTCAAACGCAACTGCGTGAAGACTAACGAAGGCGCCTAGACCGCGCCGCCCTCTCGCGCTGTCGGCGTACTAGAGCGCAAGCATCACGCAGGCCGATGAGTCAACCATCGGACTACAGCCAGGAATGTCCCGCTAACGCGTAGCAACGTGATCTCTCAACACGGGGCAGAGCGCACCGAAGGGACTCCGCGCGGCGCTCGTCAAGCCGTCGTCGACATGCTGTCCCTCGGTATCCCCAAAGCCCACGTCACGCGTCCCGCATCGAGTAGCGCCCAACGACCAAGCGGCCGGCGAAGTTGCCATGGGTCGACAGGCGTGACTCCCGAGAGCCAGACACTCGCCCGCCCCTCCCCATCCTTTTCCATTTCCATTTCCATTTCCCCTTCCAGCATCGAGGGCTCGTGTACGCCTCGTCGAGTTCTCGTCGAACGCTGTTCCACGGAATCCAAAGCATCCACACGCACTGTCTCGACCTTGGGGCGAGGAAGAGCAAAGACCAACAACCAGAACGGCCGGCAAGCTATTCGCAGACCCAGGAGCGGATCTCTCGAAGACCAGGGGTGCGCCCTCCCCTTCCATTTTCCCCTTCCACTGGTCCTTCTCCTTCTCGCATCGAGGGCTCGTGTGGACATCCGCGAGCCCTCAGTGGACCCTCACCGAGTCCTCGTCGAATGCGAACGACAGACCCGCGAGGTCTGCGCTTGTGGGCAGGCTTCACGCGCAAGGAAGGGGCACAAGGGGAGACTGATGAGCAACGCACCTCTGGCAACCGGACAACTCACCCGAGCGGACCTGTGCGTGCGCTAGGCAGCAGCTGCCGCTTCGGCTCCGATCCTCATGCATTGGTCGCACGGAGTCGGATACTCGTTGTGCAATGCACAGAAGCCGGACCGGTCGCCGGCCCGCGGCGGCAGTGGCAGTGTTGCTACCGGGGCGACTTGCGAGGCGGTAGCCATGAGCGCCAACCTGAGATTTCCGCAATCCTTGCACGGAAGGTCTGTTCCATTGGGATGGCGGCTGCAGAATGGTGGGCGAACTCGCCCCGTATGACTCACTGGGCCCATAGCTCGGTTGAGGCTCTCCCGCGTCCCACTCTTCGCTGATGCCGCACTTTCTGCGGCGTTTGGACCCCAGGGTGGGATCGGATGTGCCACCTTCGAAGGACGATCGATCTTCTGGTGAACAAGCCAGTTCACGACCTCGAAGTACGTCTTTCTTCCGGAGTCGTAGGTGCGAATACGACCGGCGTCCACAAGTTCGTCGAGGTCCTCCTCGATCATTTTGCGCGTCACGTTGTCCTCAAAACGCCAGAGGTCGCCCTTCACAACTCGCGCGTCGAAGATATTGCGTCCATTGTCATCAGCAAATAGCCACAGTCCAATCCACGTGAGACGCGCTCGCAAGCTCAGAGCGACCACATCATCGCTCTGGAAAAAGGCCGGCTTAATGGTTCGAATGCGGGCCACTAGGACTCAACCCTTCCGAATCGGGACCGGAAGTGGCCGGTTGGTGTCGCGGCATCCGACCTGGGCCGAACGACTCGACGAGCTGTGAAAGGACTATCGGCGCCGCACTCTAGTGCTGAAAAGGAGACGAAGAACTTGGAAGCCTCCTCGAGGTGGCAACGAGATCGGAGCTGTTCACGCCCCGGATTATCTGCATTGCACATGTCGAAGATCGTGTCCTTAGTGCGCCCTGCAGTCGAGTTCCGCGGCAAAAGGGCCTTCGCGGATTTCTTGGTATTGTTCATGAACCATTCTCCTAGCGGTGGTGATTTGTCGAAGCCGTCACCGAGTTACAGGTCGGTGACGGCACCCTCGTTGCCCTTTTCACGCGTCCTCCAGAGCTGTGCCTCTCCGCGCGCTGACTTCAATCCAGTCGATGACCTCCGACTCGACGTAGATGACCGTCTTGGGAGTTGGCTTGCGGTACCGAGGGCCCTTCCCGGTGAAACGCAACTGGGCAAGGGATCCCTTCGTCATGCCGGGGATAATCTCGCAGACTTGCTGCGGTGAGAGATACCTAGTCAATTCAGCTCCATCTCGCATACACAAAACCGAAGCGTTCTGTGTACGGGCTATACACTACACATAATCCACGATATTGTGTCTACATGTTTGAAACGGTTGAATATGAGCTTGGGAAGCAAATCGCCCACTTCCGAAAACTACTCAAGATGAGCGCCGATGAACTTGCCGAAAAGGCTGGATTCGGACTGACTAGATCGATAGTCGCCAATCTAGAGAATGGTCGAAAAGAGGATGTGACCGTGAGGCAACTCCTTGCGATGGCATTCGTGCTGGAAGTACAGCCAGCTGACTTGATCTTCCCCTTGAAGCAACCGTATAAGCGGATAGAAATCGCGAACGGAGAGAACAATGTCGTGCTCACGCCAATGTGGCTCGCTCGCGATTGGTTCACCGGAACAGGCAGCAGAAAGACGACCAGTTCTCTATTGAACGGTGAACCCATGCTGAACCCGCCGGGATTCGGTTATTCAGAGAACGAGATCATATTGATCGACCTCCGCAAACGAAGCGAACTACTTGAACAACTCGACCGACCAGAGAGCGGTTACCGCTTCGCGCCCCAGCGGAAGGGTTTCACAGTCAACCAGACAGCGAAATTCTTGTATCAGCGTGATCAGGAATCCAACCACGCTAACCTCTATCGGGTCGAGAATCGGCTGCGCGCCGCGGGCGTGAACCTGGAAAATCCGATCGGCCCGTCTCCCGAGACCCCCTTCTAGACATGGGTAGCATCACTCCTTACGAGACCGTAGCCGGCAAGCGCTATCGGGCTCGCTACCGCAAACCCGACCACTCCTCCACTGAGCGGCGCGGCTTCTCAACGAAGAAAGCTGCCGAGCTCTTCTTGGCTTCAATCGAAGTATCCAAGGCCAGAGGCGAGTTTGTGGATGCAACCGCATCTAGGTCAGTCATCGATATCCTCGGAGACGAGTGGTTGAACAATCAATCACACCTAAAACCGGCTCTCCTGACTCTTCCGTGGGTTAGTCCCGGCCGGGAAGCACGGGTTTGTGCCCGCCGAGGCTGAGCATT
>NZ_JASJXJ010000170.1:0-7565 GCF_035018685.1 Cryobacterium sp. RTC2.1 | reverse complement strand
GGTGTCGCCGAGGGCGCCCAGGTACGAGGTCACCGAGTCGTGGGCGAGGAAGACGTCCTGCACGCCGAGCCCGTGGGTAAGGTGGCGGAGTTCGGCGGCGTCGGCGTCGGACTGCGTGAAACCGGAGATGCCGGCGCTCAGGGTACGAATGCCAAGGTCGTCGGAGAGCCCGCTTTCGGTCGCGGCGACGGCCTTGACGACATCGGCGAGCTGGGGCATCAGCGCCCGGTCGGTGCGAATGCCGGCGAAGTCGAACGTGTCGTGGCGTCCGTCGGCCGAGCGGAGCAGGGCGCGGATGCCGGTCTGGCCGGCATCAATGGTGAGGGAGCGGGATACGTCGGTCATCGCGGGGCGTCCTTGGTCGTGGGGGCGAATCGAAACTGCGGTGCGACCAGCGAGGGTGTCGGTGCACAGTCCCTATCATTCCGTGTTGCCGTGCCCGGAGGGCAGTCCCCGCACGGCCAGTCCCGGAGCCGGACCTCGCAGACGGGCGTGCGCGCGACTCCGGGGTCGGCTAGCCTTCTGGTATCGCCGGTCCAACAGCCGGCCTCTGGGGGGAGAAATGTTGAACAACCTGACGGTCTGGCACGTGTTGATTCTGGTTGGCGGCTTCGTGGTGATGGCGGCTATCGCTGTGGCCATCATCGTCATCGCCATCCGGCTCGCGCGCCGCAAGTAGTTCGCTGTCAGCAGCCGGGGCCGGACGGGTTGGCCGTGCAGTCCTGGCCGACGAGGACCGTCGAGGCCGTGCTGACGACGACCGCGATCGGGGGCGCCGCGATCGTGAGCGTGCCCTGCACCGGACGCCACGGCTGACCGCCGGCGCGGTACTCAGCCGAGTACACGACCGACAGCACCACGGTGTGCCGGCCCGTTGACCTGAAGACGTGGCTGGTTGCGGTGTTCGAGAACTCCGGCACGCCGAGGGCGGCCCAGCTCGCGCCACCCGTCGCGGAGGCGATGGCCGCGCCGTCGCCGAGGTCCCAGTGGAACCGTGTCGGCGTGAAACGCACCTCGGCGGCGAACCCGAGCAACAGGCCCGTGCGCACATGCACGGATGCCTGGGCCAGGAAATTCGCCGGGAGCCCGGTGATCGCCCAGCCGTTGGGCTCCATGCCCTGGCCGGGTGCTGCCGCCGGGAAATTGACGAGATCACTGATGCGGACCACGAGATTCGGGTCGCAGAGCGGGCAGTTGACGGCGAACCCGTCCCGCACGAATGGCAGCCCCACAGTCGGTGTCGGGGTCGAGCCCGGAGCGCCCGCGCCACCCGTCCCGCTTGCACTACCCGTGCCGCCAGCCGTTCCCGAAGCAGCGCCGCCGGGTCCCGACCCCGAGTCGAACCCCGTCGACAAGTCCACGCCCCGGCCGTTCACGACCCCAGTGACCGGTGGTGGGGGCTCACAAGTGCCGTTGAAACTCTCCCAAGTCGAACAAAGTGATTGGTCAGTCGCGCTGAAGCTCAATCCGGTTGCCAGACCGGAGGATAGGAGTGGTATCAGCAGAAATTCGAGCCACGCCATGATTCCGATTTCTGGACGATTAGATGATGTTGCGGGGAGTCCGTAGCGAATGTGATTTCGAGGGGGTAGCGCTCGGCAACTCTCGATGGGACCGTGCTTGTTCCCAGCGCGTCGACAACGTCAGCCCCAGAATTGTCCAGGCACAAGTACGCAACGACACTGCCTGAATGCAGGTCTGCTGATTGGAGGGTCAGCGAATCGAACTGAAATTCGCCAACTCCGTGCTCACCCCGAGCCGCCAGGTCTTGAAGCGACTTAATCTCGGCCGAGAGCGCTTCGCCGGTTAGGACAGCAGCCATACGCTCAGGCGACTTCCCACCCTCGTGACCGACCGTTGTCGACAGCGCCAGATATGCGGCGTAGGCGGTTCGCGCGGCCTCAAGGGCGTCGGCCTCTGAGGCGAAAGCGGCTGCATCCGCTGTCGGAGACGCGGACGGGCTCGCGAACGGCGCCGGCGACGACGCGCACCCGGACAGGGCGATCAGACCGGCTACGGACACGGCGGCGCACAGGGTCGTCGTCGCCAGTCGGTACCTCGCGCGGATCCGCATGCGGTCACGTTAGAACACTTGGGGACATCCCGCTCGAGTTATCCACAGGGCAAGCAGACGCGTGCTTAGAGGATGCGCTCCTCGAGCCAGGCGGCCTGCCGCAGCCAGTGGTGCCCGGATCCGCCCTCGTGCTGGTTGAACGGGTAGACCTTCGATGTCCGCCTCGCCCGCGTAGTGGTTGAGGGCGGCGAAGACCGTCGACGGCGGGCAGACCGGGTCCATCAGGGCGACGGAGAAGAGGGCGGGAGCGGTCGCGCGCTTGGCGAAGTTCACGCCGTCGAAGTAGGAAAGAGTCGTGAAGGTTTGCTCGACGAGGTCGCGGTGCACCGAGAGGTACCGCACGATCTCCTGGTACGGGTCCCCGTCGGTGATCTCGACGGCCCGCTCGAAGTGGCAGAGGAACGGCACCTCGGGCATGACCCCGATGAGCCCCTCGCTGAGGCCAGCGGCCGCGAGCGCGATGCCGCCGCCCTGGCTGCCGCCGCACACCGCAACGCGGGTCGGGTCGACCCGGTCGATCGTGCGCACGGCGTCGATCGCGCGCGCGGCATCCGTGAAGACCCGGCGGTAGTAGTAGTCGTGCGGCCGCTCGATCCCGCGGGTCACGAACCCGGGGGCGGACGGCCCGGTGCCGTTCGGGTCGGGTGTCTCGCCGCCGGAGCCCCAGACGCTGCCCTGGCCCCGCGTGTCCATGAACAGGTAGGCATAGCCGGCCGTCACCCACGCGAGGTTCTCGTGCGGGAGTCCGCGGCCTCCGCCGTAGCCGTTGTACTCGACGACGGCCGGCAGCGGGCCGGTCGTGCCCGCCGGCACCAGGAACCAGGCGCGCACGGGCTGTCCCGCGAAACCGTTGAAGGTCATGTCGTAGACCTCGACCTGGCTGAGCGGGGAGTCGACCCGGGTCAAGTGCGGTTCGTCGGGAAAACGGCGGGCGTCCGCGAGGGTGTCCTCCCAGAATTCGTCGAAGTCGTCCGGCTCAGCGACGACCGGCCGGTAGTCGCGGAGCTCGGGCAGGCTGAGGTCGTAGCGGGACACAGAGAGCCTTTCGGTGAGGCACGGATGCGACCGGCCGCGCAGACACCTCGGCGACGATCGATCTCGTCCCCAGCCTAGTGTTGGCGCACTCCGCTCAACTCCGGCCCGCTGCCCGCTTCTTGTAATAATCCCGCCAGATCAGGCGGTGGATCGGAATCCACCGCGGGATGTCCCGCAGGCCAGGGATGAAGGGCACGAGCGTCAGCAGCACACTCAGCACGAGCATCAGGAGCACGACGAGCAGGTCGGCGTTGGGGGCGGAGGCGAACGGCTCGATCTGGTACCAGAAGGAGAACAGCCACAGCCACGACTGACCGGGGGTGTTCCCGGTCTCGTTCATCATGCCCCACTGGTCGCCGGTGAGATGCGCCGCGGTCGCGAGGTCACCGAAGTAGGCTCCGTCGCCGAGGAACAGGATCGTGCGGGTGTAGTCGGAGTTGTAGAACGACTCCTGGGCGTTCAGCACGCCGTCGAGGGCGCCCTGGCTTGCCATTGTGAGGAGCGCATCCGTCAGGACCGGCACCGGGCCGTAGTCGCCGGTGGCGACCTGGGCCGGGTCGCCATCGGGGGCGTTCGTGAGGGCATCCGTGTATGCGGCGGTCCAGTCGGCCTTCTCGGTGTCACTCCCGGCGTTCCACGCGTCGAGAGCGGCGCTCGGCGGAGCGTTGAGGGTCGTCAGCGGGGTGATCACGAGGTCCTGGGCCGTATCGATCGGCAGCTGCACGCCGGAGAAGCTCTGCAGGTCGAATGCCCCGATGGTCTGGGTCGCGTCGGCGGTGGTGTTGTACGGCGGGCCGTAACCGGCGGTCTCGCTCGTGCCGCCGAGCTCGGCGGTCGCGGTGGCCACGAAGTCGGCGGGCTGGGCCTGGGCCCAGGACTTGAGGGTCACGCTCGGTTCGTCGGGCGAGCCGACGATCGCCGAGAGACCGACGATCACGAGCCCGACGACGACGAGGGCGACCGTGAGTTCCTTGAAGAGGTCGTACTCGCGCACGGTTCCGCGCCACGGGCGGCGGGCGAGGCCATCCCGGTCGGAACGGGACATCGTCGAGGCGCTCATCGGGTCGCCTCCGTCCGGTCCGTGCCGCTCAGCTGGGCGTCGGTTTCCGCCGCGTCGATCGGGGGGACGACCCCGTGCATCCGCACCAGGATCACGTGCAGCGCGACGACGGCTCCGACGGCGAGGGGAAGCAATACGATGTGGAACCCGAAGATCTGGCCGAGGTTGGCCACGTTGAACCACGCGCCGATGCCGGAGGCGTTGAGCGCATCCTTGCCCTCGAAGGCGATCCACTGGGAGTCGAAGTTGGTCTGCAGCAGGTATCCGGTGAACGCCGCGACGATCGAGACGAGGAAGGCGCCCATCCCGGTGATCCAGGTGAGGGTGCGCCCACCGCGCCAGGCGGCCATCCAGTACTTGCCCCAGAGATGCACGACCATCGTCATGAAGAAGAGCTCGACGCTCCAGAGGTGCACGCTGTTCACGAAGTGTCCGAAGTCGGAGACGTGGTACCAGGCCGGGCCGTTCAGGCTCAGCACGACGCCGGAGACCACGATGAAGACGAGCGAGACGATCGCGCCCATTCCGAAGACGTAGATCCAGGATGCGACGTAGCTCGGTTGGTCCTGCGGCAGTAGCTTGTCGGCGGGCAGGTGCTTCAGCAGCCAGCCCCTGGCCTTCCCTGTCCAGGTGTAGTACTCCTCGACCGGTTCGGTCTTCCGTTCCTCACGGATGCTCATGGCCGTTTCTTCCCGCTCGGGAACGGCAGGAAGAGGGCCAGCACGAACAGCAGGATCATCACGAGGATCACGATGAGGTTGCCGAGCTGGATCTGGAAGGCACCAAAGCCGAGATAGATGCCCGGACTGTCCTGGGCTGCAAAATAGCTGATGAGCGGATGCATTACGGCTCCATTGCTCGGGATATCGGCCAGCCGTTGGGTGAATCCGAGCGGCTATGCCCCGATGGACCTCACGCTATTCCCGTTCGGCCGGAATCGCTCATCATTGGTCGCGGAAATGCCCTGAGACTCCGTTCAGGAACGCGCACCTGAGGACGGAGCGCGCACGCCCGTACTGTGTGCTCAGGCCGCCGACGCGGCGCCGAGCTCGGCGCGGAGGGACCAGTCCTGTCCCTCGAGGATGATCTGGGCGCAGCGGCCGGTCGTCGAGTTCACGACGATCGGCGCCATCAGGTTGACGGTCGTCCCGCCTTCGCGCGGGTTGGTCACGACGAGCACGAGAGCCTCATCGGCGCCGGCAAGGTCGAGGGAGCTGGCGTGCTCGTCGGTGATGACGGGGGAGTAGTCCGGCAGATAGATCGAGGCGTCGAGCACGAAGAGCCGGGTATGCCGGTCCTCGGCGGACTGCAACGTGTACAGGCCGTCGGCTCCGGCGATCTCGGTGAGATCGAACTCGGTCAGCGGCGCGAGGCCGGGCGGTGGGGAGACGAATGTCAGGGAGGCGCTCACTGGAGGAAGTCCATCAGGGTGTGCTGCAATACCTTCGCGGTCACGGAGAGTGCAGCCTGGTAGCTGACCTCCTGGAGTTTGAGATCAAGGGCGGCCTGGGCGAGGTCCACGTCTTCGATCCCGGATCGTTGGGCCTCGAGCGTTCCGGCCTTGGTGACGAGGCCGGCGCCGGCGCTCTCGATCTGCGCCTGTCGTACGCCGTTGTCCGACTGCGCGGCGATGACCGTGGTCAGTCGGGTGTCGACGGTCGCGAGGTAGTCGCTCGCGGTCGCCGTCGGGGTCGCCCCGGCGGTTCCGGTCGTGGGGTCGAGGGCGTAGCTGATGTTGTCGATGAGAGTGAATACCGAATTCGTGTCGGGCCCGTAGATCTTCGATCCGTTGGAATCGACGCGGACGGTCGAGTCCGCGGCGACGCGGCGCTCGACGGTCGAACCAGAGGTGCCCGTGTAGGTCACCGTCGCCGGAATCGCCGGGGTCGCCCCGTTCGCCGGGATCGCCGCGGTCGTCTTGAAGGCCACGGCCTCGTCCGAGGTTCCGGCGAAGACGCTGCGACCGAGGTACTGGGTGTTCGCCTGGGTGAGCAGGTCCTGCTTGAGCCCCTGCAGCTGCGTGGCGAGGGCGCTCTTCGCGGTCTGCGAGAGCGAGCCGTTGCCGCCCTGCACGGTCAGGTCGCGCACCTGGTTCATGATGTTCGTGGTGGCGGAGAGCGCGGCATCCGCTGTCGTCAGCCAGCCGGTGCCATTGTCGACGTTGCGGGTGTACTGGGCGACCGCGGTCTGCTGGGCGCGCACCGCGAGCGAATCCGCGGCGCGCGCCGGGTCGTCTGAGGGGTTCTTCAGCGTCGTGAGCGAGGAGGCCTGCTCCTGCAGTTGGGTGAGCCTCGCGAGGTTGCTCTGCAGGCTGGTCTGTGCGGCGCGAATCTGGGTCTGGGTGGTGACACGGGAGATCATTATCAGCGGCCCACCAATCCGGTCTTGTTGATGAGCACGTCGAGCATCTCGTCGACGGCGGTCATGACGCGGGCGGCGCCCTGGTACGCGTGCTGGAACATCAGAAGGCTCACGTTCTCTTCGTCGAGGTCGACGGATGCGTTGGACAGCTGGGCCTTGACCGCTGCGGTCGACGTGATGTCGGCCAGGGACGCGCCCTGGAGCTCGGACTTCGTGGTCACCGCGAGGCGGGTCACGACATTGGACCAGTCCGCGCTCGGTGAGGTGAAGGGGAGGTTCGTCGCGGGGTCGATGGCGGTGGCCTTGCCCGCGCCCAACTGCGAGACGGCGTCGGCGATCGTGCCGGCCGAGGTCACGGTGGTGGATCCGGTTGCGGCTGCAGCGGCGGTTACCGCGGCCCCGGCTGCGGTCAGCGCCGCCGAGAGGTCGGTTGCCGTCTTCGGCAGGACGCTCAGGCCGAGGGCAGCTGCCCCGGTGGTCGAGACTGTGAAGAAATTCCCGCCGGGAGTCGACGTGGGGTTGAAGACGGCGTTGACGCTCGTGGCGAGTGACGTCGCGAAGGCGTTGTAGGTGGCCGCGACGTCGGCGAGGGTCGATCCGGTTCCCTGGCCGTTCGCGTCGATGGTCGCCGGGCCGAGCAGCGAGAGCGCTCCGGCGAGTTCGCCGCCGTCGACCGAGACGGCCGTCGGCGGGGTCTTGCCGAGATCCCTGGTCCAGACGACCTGCACGGTGCCGGCCGTTCCGGTATTGGCTCCGGTTCCCGTCATCGAGGTGGCTCCGACGGCCGTCAGGCTCTGGGCCTGATCGCCGCTGACAAGGGCGTTCCCGCCGACGAAGATGCTGACCGTGCCGTCGGTCTGTTCGGAGACGACGCCGCCGGTGAGGGCGGCGATGGTCGTGGTGAGCGCGCTGCGCTTGTCGAGGAGTTCGTTGGCGGAGCCGCCCGCCGCGACCGTCATCCGGATCTGGGAGTTGAGTCCGGCGACCTGCGTGGCCGCGGCATTCACCTCGGAGACCATCGAAGTGACGCTCGAA
>NZ_JASJXJ010000169.1:0-7635 GCF_035018685.1 Cryobacterium sp. RTC2.1 | reverse complement strand
CCCCCCCCCCCCACACAACCCGGTTCCGGCGTGACCGAACTTTTCCACGGCACTGAACTTTTCCACGGCTCTCCGGGGACCCCCCGAACTGAGCATTGGCAACGTCTCGATTTTGTAGCAATAATTCCTTATGACGCGCCAACGAGGGAATCATGGGAAAGCTCACCTATAACTCGACGGTGACGGCCGACTTTGATGATCGCATCCTGGCGCACATCCAGGTGGTCATCGGAGCCAAGCTGCGCCGGGGAGAGTGCTTCTACTTCACGTGGAGGGACGACCCGTCCGGAGGCGACGGTCGCAGCACGATCTGGCTGCATCCGGCCATCCCGCTCGCCTTCAAATACTTCGGCGGTCGCTCGCCGAGCCTCAATCGCGACTGGGTGGAGGCGCTCATGCTGACCGCCAACTCCTCTGGCGGTTTGCAGCTCGTCCCCGAACCGCACCGGCCGGCATCCGTGCTCGCGACGAAGGATGAACCATGATTCGCATCGACATCGTCTATGGCGGTCAGCAGTACTCCCTGGGCGGCCGGTCCGCAGAGTCGCTCCGGAATGAGATCAACGCGGCCGTCACGTCCGGCCAGCCGTACTGGCTTCCGGTCAACAGCGGCGGCGGCCGCTTCGAGGACGCCTATCTCCTGATCGCGCCCGGCATCGCGTTCGCGGTTATCGACGTCAAACCCACCAACGGGGACGACCTCGACCTCGAGGTCGACGGCGCCTTCAACCACGACTCCCTCTAGCCTCCCGCACGGTCCGCTCCGCCGCGCGCCCACTGCGCCGTTCCGCGCCCGGCAGGCCTGGCGCGGAGCGGCGCTTCTGGCGCGCACGCCCCGACGCGTGCGGCGGCACGGTCGCCCGCACCCGCGCCCGGCTGGCAGACTGGAAGCATGCTTCCCCCACTCGCAGAGTTGCTCGGAACGGCCCGCATTGTCGCGTTGCCGCTCATCACCCGATTCCGCGGAATCGACACCCGCGAGGCACTCCTCCTCGAAGGACCGGAGGGCTGGACGGAGTTCGCGCCGTTCGCCGAGTACGACGACGCAGAGTCCGTCGCCTGGCTGCGCGCCGCGATCGACTTCGGCTGGACCCCGACGCCCGCCCTCCTGCGCGAGAGCATCCCGGTCAATGCGACCGTCCCTGCAATCGACGCGGAACTCGTGGCGGATGTCCTCGCCCGCTTTCCGGGGTGCCGCACGGCCAAGGTGAAGGTGGCCGCCCCCGGGCAGACCCTCGCAGAAGACGTCGCCCGCGTGCGCGCCGTGCGCCGGGTGCTGGGACCGGAGGGGCGCATCCGTGTGGACGCGAACGGCCTCTGGAACCTCGACGAAGCCGAACACGCCCTGAACGCCCTCGGCGAGTTCGACCTCGAGTACGTCGAACAGCCGTGCGCGAGCATCGAGGAACTCGCCGAGATCCGCCGTCGCTCCGCCGACTACCTCGGCATCCCCGTCGCCGCCGACGAGAGCGTGCGCCGCGCCGAGGACCCGCTGCTCGTGGCGACCACGGGCTCTGCCGACATCCTCGTGATCAAGGCGGCACCGCTCGGCGGGATTCACGTCGCACTCGACCTCGTTGCGCTGGCCGGCCTGCCCGTCGTGGTCTCGAGTGCCCTCGACACCTCGGTCGGCATCGCGATGGGCGCGCACCTCGCCGCCGCGATCCCCGGCCTCGAGTTCGACTGCGGCCTCGGCACCGCCTCGCTGCTCGCCGCCGATGTCACCCACGACCCGCTGCTGCCGGTCGACGGCCGGATCCCGGTTCGCCGCGTCGTGCCCGACGCCGACCTGCTCGACCGCTACGCGGCATCCGCCGAGCGCAGCGCCTGGTGGCTCGCCCGCCTCAGCCGCTGCTACGCCCTGCTCGCCGCCGAACCCGCCATCACGGACGCCATCACGGACTGAGCCGCCCTGGCGGATGCCGGGTTAGAGGCCCGAGTATGCGTGCAGTCCCTTGAAGAAGACGTTCACGACGCCGAAGTTGAACATCACGGCGCTGAAACCGACGATCGCGAGCCACGCGGAGCGGGAACCGCGCCAGCCCCTGGTTGCACGGGCGTGGATGTAGCCGGCGTAGATAGTCCAGATGATGAAGGTCCAGACCTCCTTGGTGTCCCAGCCCCAATAACGGCCCCAGGCCTTCTCCGCCCAGATCGAACCGGCCATCAGGGTGAACGTCCAGAGGATGAAGCCGATGATGTGAACCCGGTACGCCAGGTTCTCGAGCGTCGCTGCCGAGGGCAGCGTCGCGAGGAAGCGGAGGCGCACCCGGCCGGCGGTCGTGATGAGCGCCTCCCGCCGGAACTGCAGCAGTTGCACCACGGAGAGCGCGAAGCCGAGCGCGAAGAACCCGGTTCCGAGCGAGGCGACGAAGACGTGGATCACGAGCCATGCCGACTGGAGCGCCGGCGGCAGCGGGGCGACCTCGACATAGAAGCGCAGCGCCGCGATGCCGAGCAGCACGAGCACCATGCCGGTCACGAAGGTGCCGAGGAAGCGCAGGTCCGCGCGGGTGAGCACGATCAGGAACACGGTCACGATGAGCAGGGTGCCCGTCATCGCGAACTCGTACATGTTGGCCCACGGCACCCGCCCGGCGGCGAAGCCGCGCAGCACGTCGGCCATCAAGTGGATCGCCCAGGCCAGCACGGTGAGCGAGACGCCGATCCGCAGGCTCTTCGAGCGGCCGTACGGGGTGGCGGCGTCGTTGGCGATGCGGGCGCTGATCCGGTTCACGATCGTTCCGGCGGATGCCGCGGCACCGGCCTTGCCCGCAGGCTTCCCCGGATCGAGGGTCGCGTCCCTGCCCGCCGGTTGCGCCCCATTGGCCGCGCCGACGCCGACCGGTACGGCGGCGAGCGCCGCGAGGCCCGTCGCCTCGTCCGCCGTCTTGACGGCCGCGGAGCGCTTGGCGAGGTCGAAGGCGAAGGAAATGAAGGCGAGCGCATAGACGGCCATCGCCGAGTACAGGCTCAGGATCGAGAGCTCGTTGAGATTCACGTGGTCAGCCTAATTCTGTTCGGTTGCCGGGACGGCTGATGTGGAGGATACCAGCAGTCGCCCGTGGCGGTCTGCGATGTCGGTCACGGCCGCTTCGAGGGCCGGGTCCTCGCCGCGGGCGAGTCCCGCGTACTCGAGGGTCAGCGATCCGTCTTCGCTCTCGATCGCCTTGACCCAGACTCGCCGCCGCGGCACGAACAGGCTCGTGAGCAGCCCGAGCAGGGCGAGGATCGCGAAGGACAGCACCCAGACCTGCGTCGGGTCGTGGTGGATGTCGAAGGACGCGAACCGCAGCACCGAGCCGGAGAAATCGTTCGCGGCGGCGCCGGGGTGCGCGTCGTTGAACGTGACGGAGCCGAGTCCGTTCGGCAGCTGCTGGGTCTCCCCCGGCTTGAGTTCGAGCGACTTCACGCCGGTCTTGCCACCGGTGAGCCGCGTCATCTTGTCGGTGTTGAGCGAGTAGACGGATGTCGGCACTCCCGCGTTCAACCCGAGGTCGCCAGAGTAGATGTTCAGGGTGAGCATCGGGTATTCGAGGTCCGGGTACGACGAGTAGAAGGCGCCCGTCGAACTGGCGGCCTGCGTCGGGTAGAAGAAGCCGATCATGCCGAGCTGTTCGCTGAGGCCGTCCGGCACCTTGATCACGCCGAGCGAGGTGAGGTTCGCGTCCTGCGGCAGGAACGGCACCGCGTCGGTGAAGACGACGACCCCGTTGGGGTCCTGGACGGTGATCGAGGGCGCGTAGCCGTTGCCGAGCAGGTACACATCGGTGCCGCCGGTGCGCATCGGGGCGTTCACCTTGACGACGCCGGTCTGGAGGGCCTCGCCGCGGCGGGTGACGCTGACGGCAGCGGAGTAGTCGATCGCCTGGCCGTACGCCTTGAGGTTCTGGGTCTCGTAGGTGACGCTGAAGTCGTCGAGGGTGAGCTTGTACGGCTCGAGGCTCGAGTCGCTGAAGAACCGCCCCGGGCTGAACGAGTCGTAGGCGAGCAGGGTGTTCACGAAGGTCTGGCCCTCGACGAGCACCCGTTGGCCGCTGAAGCCGAAGCCGCTGCCGAAGCCGACAGTGATCAGGATGCCGACGAGCGCGAAGTGGAACACGAGGTTTCCGGTCTCGCGCAGGTAGCCGCGCTCGGCCGACGCCGAGAATTCCCGCCCGCCGCGTGCCGGCGCGCTGTCGAACAGGGCGACGCGGTAGCCGCTCTTCTTCAGGAGCGAGCGGGCGGAGTCGACCGCCGCCGCCGCATCCGTGCTGGCAGGAGCCGTGCGTTCGGTGAAGCCGGCGAGCCGCATGAGCCGCGCTGGCGTGCGCGGCGGCTGGGCCCGGAGCGCCTGGAAGTGGTGCTTCGTGCGCGGGATCACGCAGCCGATCAGCGAGATGAACAGGAGGAGGTAGATCGCCGAGAACCAGGCGGAGGAGTAGACGTCGAAGGCCTGGACCTTGTCGAGCACGGGAGCCAGGTCGGGGTTGTCCGCGAAGTACTGGGTGACACCGTTCGGGTCTGAGCTGCGCTGCGGAACGAGCGAACCGGGCACGGCGGCGATCGCCAGCAGGAGCAGCAGGAACAGGGCGGTGCGCATGTTGGTGAGCTGGCGCCAGAACCAGCGCAGCCAGCCGACGAGGCCGAGCCTGGGCTGGATGACATCGTCGGACGCCGGGGCCGGCGCTGGGGAATCGTAGTGGTCAGATGGCCGGGACATAACTGCCGATCACTCCTTGCAGGTCGAGGAGCCAGGCATTCCAGACGCCGGTCACCATGAGGACGCCGATGACGACGAGGAGCACGCCCCCGAACAGATTGATCGCGCGGACGTGCCGTTTCAGGAACGACACTGCCCCTGTCGCCCAGTTGAGGCCGAGCGCGATGAGAAGGAACGGGATGCCGAGTCCGAGCGCATAGAACAGCGCGAGCAGGCCGCCCTGCCACGGGGAGCCCGTGGTGAGGCTGAGCGAGTTGATCGCCGTGAGCGTCGGACCGGTGCACGGGGTCCAGCCGACGGCGAAGACCGCGCCGAGCACGGGGGCGCCCGCAAGTCCCGCGCGCGGGCGCCAGCTCGTCTTGACCGTGCGTTGCAGGGCCGCGAACTGGCCGACGAAGACGAGCCCCAGCAGGATCACGACAACGCCGGCGATCCGGGTGACGAGGTCGCGGTACTGGTTGAGCCAGAAGCCTGCCGCGCCGAAGACGACCCCGGTCAGCACGAAGACGAGCGTGAAGCCGAGCACGAAGAGCCCGACGCCGGCCAGGAGCCGGTTCCGGCCGCGCCGGTCGCCGCGACCGGCGGTCGACCGGCCGTCGGTGAATCCGCCGATGTATGCGAGGTAGCCGGGCACGAGCGGCAGGATGCACGGGGACGCGAAGGAGACGAGCCCCGCGAGTACAGCGATGGGAATCGCAAACAGGAGCTGGCCGCTGAAGACGATTTCGCCGAAGGGATTGTTCACGCCGCGGGGACCTCGGCGATGGCGTCGCGCACAATGGTCTCGAGGATCGAGGGCGTCGACAGGGCGCCGAGGATGCGCGCGGCGACCCGGCCGCTCTTGTCGAGCACGAGGGTGGTCGGCACCGCGTTCGGCGGGATGCTGCCGCTGAAGGCGAGCTGCATGGCCCCGCCGTCGACATCCATGATCGAGGGATAGGCGATGCCGTAGCTCTGGTTGAACGCGATCGCGTTCGCGGCCTGGTCGCGCACGTTCACGCCGAGCCATTCGGCTCCTTTGCCGGAGAACTCGGCGTTGAGCTTCTGGAGGTCAGGGGCCTCGACCCGGCACGGCGCACAACTCGCGTACCAGAAGTTGACCACGAGCACTTTTCCGGCGTAGTCGGTGTTCGACACGGTGGCGCCGGTCTCATCGACGCCGCTCCAGGTCACGGCGGCCCCGCGGTCGGCGGCCGGGATCTCCGTGACGCTGCCGTCGCCGGCGATGAAGCCCTTGTTGCTTCCGGCGCGGTACTGGTCCGCGAGGGGGTCTGTCGAACAGCCGGTGAGGACGAGGGCGAGCGCGAGCAGCCCCGTCAGGCCGGCCAGGCCGGCGGCACGGCGCCGACGCGGGTGTGTTCCGTTCGCGGGACCGGCCTTCACACCGCTCCTACATCCGTGGCCCCGGCCTGCAGCGCGGCCGCCGGGTTCGCGTAGCTGATCTCCACGAGTCCCTCGCCCCGCCAGGACAGCGTGGTGATGCTCGACAGGGCGCAGCGTCGGCCGCGCGGGTCGTGCGGGAGCCGCTCGCCGGCGAGGGCGCGGTGCACCATCCAGATCGGCAGCTGGTGGCTGACAAGCACGACGTCGCCGTCGGTCACGGAGTTGTATGCCTCGTCGATGGCCGCGAGCATCCGTGCCGAGATCACCCGGTACGGTTCGCCCCAGCTCGGTCGCAGCGGGTTGAGCATGGCCGGCCAGTTGCGCGGGTCGCGCAGGGCGCCGTGCTCGCCCGACATCCGCTTACCCTCGAATCTGTTGGTCGGCTCGATGATGCGCTCGTCGATCTCGACGGGCAGGCCGAAGGCCGCGGCGATGGGCGCCGCGGACTCGCGGGTGCGCTGCAGGGGGGAGGCGATGACCCGGCGCACCGGCCGGCCGCGTTCGACGAGGTCGACGGCAGCGGCGGTCGCCATGGCGGCGCCGAGGTCGGAAAGCCGGAATTCGGGCAGCCTGCCGTACAGCACGCGCTCAGGATTGAACACTTCACCGTGACGGACGAGATGGATCTGGCTGGCTACCACCCGCTCATTCTACGGAGGAGGTGCCCATGAATTAGCCGAGAGCCGGTGCCGCTAAACTTATCCGGTGACTTCGCGCGTATTGATCAAGAACCTGGCCGCCCTCTCTAACGGAACCGTGACGGTCTCGGGGTGGGTCGACACGGTCCGCGACCAGAAGAAGGTGCAGTTCGTCGTGCTGCGCGACGAGTCGGGTGCCGTGCAGCTCGTGAACCCCCGCACGACGGATGCCGACGGTGCCGTCGTCGCCGACGAGCCGGCCTCCACGATCTCCACGCTCGCCCAGGGCAGCTTCATCACCGTGACCGGTGAGCTCAAGCACGACGAACGGGTCAAGCTCGGCGGGATCGAGATCAAGCTCGCGACGCTTACGGTCGTCACCGCCGCCATCCCCGAGACGCCGATCGCCGCAGACTCAAGCCTCGACAAGCGCCTCGACTGGCGCTTCCTCGACCTGCGCCAGCCGAAGCAGAACCTGATCTTCCGCATCCAGACCACGTTCGAGCACGCCCTCCGCACCTACTGGATCGAACACGACTTCATCGAGTTGCACACCCCGAAGCTGATGGCGAGCGCGAGCGAGTCCCGCGCCGAACTCTTCGAGGTCGAGTACTTCGACACCAAGGCCTACCTCGCGCAGAGCCCGCAGTTCTTCAAGCAGATGGCCCAGTCGGCCGGCTTCGGCAAGGTCTTCGAGGTCGGACCGGCGTTCCGCGCCGACCCGTCGTTCACGAGCCGTCACGCGACGGAGTTCACGAGCGTCGACGCGGAGATCAGCTGGATCGACAGCCACGAAGACGTCATGCAGCTGCACGAGGAACTCCTCGTCGCCGGCTTCACGGCCGTCAAGGCCAAGCACGGCGAAGAAGTCCTGGCCCTGTTCGGCGTCGAGGTGACGGTTCCCACCCAGCC
>NZ_JASJXJ010000168.1:0-7731 GCF_035018685.1 Cryobacterium sp. RTC2.1 | reverse complement strand
CCCCGCATTCCGCTCCACCCCCAAGATTTCGGATCCGCCCGCAGAAAAGAGAACGCCGATCGTGATTCCCCGCCACTCCCTCTCCCGCAGCGTCGCCCTCGGTGCCGCCGGAGTGCTGGTAACCCTCGGACTGACCCTGACCCTCGGAGTCGCGGGTGCCTGGGCCGCGGACGGTTCCGACGGCATCGCCGGGGCCCCGTCGTCCAACGGCGGCGTGGACCAGGACCGATCGCGTTTCACCTACCAGGTCGATCCGGGCCAGGTCATCAACGACGAATACCTCGTCGAGAACACCGGTACGACCACGCAGGCCGTCACCGTCTACGCCACCGACGCGTACAACGCCGAGGACGGCACGTTCGCCCTCCTCGAAGGCAGTGAAGCCCCCAAGGATGCCGGCAGCTGGGTCACCTTCGAGAACGGTACCGGCCGTGTCTCGGTCACCCTGGAACCGGGCGCCCAGCAGGTGCTCCCGTTCACAATGAAGACCCCGGCCGATGCGAAGCCCGGCGACCACGCCGGCGGCATCGTCGTCTCGGCCCTCTCCCCGGCCGGGCAGGTCTCGGTCGACCGGCGCGTCGCCATCCGCCTGTATGTGCGCGTCAAGGGTCTCCTGCAGCCGGCGCTGACGATCAGCAGCATTGAATCCGCCTATGAGGGCAGCATCAACCCCTTCGCCGGCGACACGAAGATCCGCGTGAGCCTCACCAACACCGGCAACGTGTCCCTCGGGGCCAATACGGTCTCCCAGGTCAAGGGCATCTTCGGCATCCCACTGTCCGGGCTGACCGACCAGGAGATCTCGGAGATGCTTCCGGGAAGTTCCCGCACCGTGACGCTGACCGTCTCCGGCGTCGGCGCCTGGGTCTACCTCAACCCGCATGTCTCCCTCGTCGGCACGATCGACCCCGACGCACTCAACCCAGGAGCCCTGCCGACCGCGGAACGCGATTCGAGCCTCGTCGTGGTGCCGTGGGCCTTCCTGATCCTCCTTCTCGTCGCGGCCGTGACCTGGCTCATCGTGAGGCTCAGCCGCAAGCGCGACTCGGCCCGGGCTGCGGCGTGGATCGAATACACCGAGGCGGAAGCGCGCCGCAAGGCTCGCGAAGAGGCCCTCGTGGGCGCCAGCGCGGACGGCGCCGCCGCGCACAACCCGACACCGTAACCACTGCACTTCCGCACGCCTTGCTCCACTGCCCTGCAGTTTCACCCAGGCACCGCAGCTCCACCGCACCAGGATCCATCGGGGAAACACATGTTCCAACTGCCCATCCGTTCGACTCTCATAACCGGCGCACTGGTCGCCCTGCTGGCTCTGGTCGGGACGGTCTCCATCTCGTCCGTGGCGCAGGCCGATGACAGTGGGGTGGTTGCGCTCACGGTGAGTGTGGCCGACAAGCTTCCGAACGGGCCCGTCGAGATCCACTGTGTGCTCCCGGTCGGCTCGCGGGTCGATTCGGCGCCGGTGTTCGTCACCGTCCACGGGCTCAAGCCGTTTTCGCACGTCGAGGTCTGGGTGCACTCCACTCCGTTCCTGCTGATCAGCGGAAACGCCGACGCTGCCGGTGACTTCGCAGGCAGCGGCACCCTTCCCCCCGACCTCGAGGCCGGAGGACACACCATCGAGGTGATCGGCACCACGGCCGCGGACGACCCGTTCAGCCAGGTGGCGGCATCCTTCGCCGTGACGGACGCCGGAACAATCGGATCTGCAACGACGAGCGACACCAACGGCGTGCTCAGCCTCGTCGTGCCCGCCGCTGCCGTCGCCGCGTTCAATGCCCCGGTCCTGGTCTCGAACCGGTCGACGACCACCGGTGTCCTGGGCAGCTTCGCGGTCAGCGACTCTCGGGTGCTCACCCAGGAAGGCTGGATCCTGTCGGCCGATGTCGCCGACTTCGTGAACGCCGCGGACGGCAGCGTGATCGGTGCTTCCCAGCTCGGGCTCGCGCCGCAGCTGGTCAGCACCGACGCCACCGGGGTGAGCCTCGTCACCGCCCAGACCGCGGGTTCGGCGACGTATCCGATGAACCTCGCCGTGGCCGCCCCGGCCCAGACCGTGGGCACGACCGTGCTCAACGCCGGCCTCACTTTCGTCGCGCCGCCCGAGAAGTCAGTCGGCACCTACCGGTCCACCCTCTCCCTCACCCTCGTTTCCCAGTAGCCGGCCGGTCGCCGACTCTATCCTGTCGCGCTCGTACGGCACGGAATGAGCGAGGCTCGGTTTCCTGCTGTGTTTGCCTCTTGTTTGCCCGCCCGTCAGCTCGCCGAAACCTCGAATGGACTAACTTGACTGTGCTCACATCCGCTCACGCGCGCCTGATTCTGGTCGTGGCCCTCATCGCGTTCGCGCCGGTGGCGGGCCTGGCCGGACGCGCCATGAGTGCACAGGCGGCGACGGATGACCCGAACGGTGTGGGCATCAGCGTGGGTGTCGTCGGGCCGTCGAGCCGGGCGACGACAACCCCGGCCGTCACGAACCCGGTGAAACCCGTGGCCGTGCCCGCGGTGACCCAAACGACGATCAAGGACACCGCCGCCGCGGCCTCGGCGCTCGGCGCGAACCCGACCAAGATCGCGGGCGTCTTCTACGTGAGCGGCCTCACGACGCGCATCGATTCTGAGGCCGGGCCGGGCGGCGGCACCATGGTTCTCGACTTCACGATGCGCAACATCACGGATGCCCCGATCACCTCGAGCCTGCGCTTCTGGCTCGACAACGCGGTCGACCTCCCCGTCGCCATCGTCGACAAGGTCAGTATCGACAGCCTCGCCCCCAATGAGACCCGCACCGTCTCGGCCACCATTCGGGACGTCGGCCAGTGGGCCTGGTTCAAGGGTCACGTCACCATGACGCCTCCCGCGGACATCGGCGGCACGGCGCTCTCGCCCGTCACCCGGGACTCGTTCAGCATCATCCCGCCCTACTTCGCCCTGATCGCGCTCGCGATCGCCGGCGCGCTGACCCTGATCCTCCGCTTCGTGCTCCTCGTACCGCGGCCCACCCCCAAACTCGCGGAAGAGGTGGCGTCATGACGACAGCCAGGCTGCCCCGTCGTCCCCAACGCCCCACGGTGCCGAAGGTGCCGAGAATGCCGCGAGGCTGGGTCCCGCCGGTTTCGCCCGGCGTTTCCGAGATGCAGGCGGTCCACCCCCTCGCGGGACAGTCCGCGGGACCCCGGGACTGGTCACCGCCCGGCCCGGGCACTCTGGGCGGTGGTGGCGGACTCCCCGGCACACCGCCGGAGCGCGGCCGCCAGGGCAAGCCGCCGAAACCACCGAAGATCCCGACGCCGCCGCGGCGTAGCCCGCCGCCCCCTCGGCCGCCGGTCGTGCTCACCCAGCGCGACCAGGTCATCCGCTCGACCCTGGCGATTCTCGCCATCCTCATCTTCGGGTTCCTCGCCAACCTGACTGTGCTCGGCCAGCTGCAGCACATCGTGTCCCAGCAGCAGCTCACGAACACCTTCCGGTACGAGCTCGCCCAGGGAACGGCCCCGGTCAGCGAGGGCACCGTCGACAAGGTGCTGCTCACCTCCGGCACACCCGTGGCCGTGCTCGACATCCCCTCGATCGACGTGCACGAGATCGTCGTCGAGGGCACAGACTCCGGCACCCTGCGCGCCGGCCCCGGCCATCGCCGCGACACGCCGCTACCCGGCCAGTCCGGCATCAGCGTGCTCATGGGCCGCGCCGCCGCCTACGGTGGTCCGTTCGCCCGGCTGCAGGAACTGCGCCCCGGCCAGCAGTTCACCGTGATCACCGGCCAGGGCGAGCAGACGTTCTCGGTGCTCGGCCTGCGCTACGCCGGCGACCCCGCACCCGCAAGCCTCGGTGCAGGCAAGAGCCGACTGATCCTCGAGAGCGCCCGCGGGCCGGCCTACGTGCCGAGCGGCGTCGTGCGCGTGGATGCCGAACTCGTCTCCGAGACGAAGCCCGCCGGCAAGCGCCAGACCACCTTCGCGACCCTGCCCCTGCAGGACAAGGAACTCGCGACCGACACCACAACGGTGTGGGCCCTCGTCTTCGCCCTGCAGTTCCTGCTGGTCATCGAACTCGCCGCCGTCTGGGCGTTCCGCCGGGTCGGCCTCCGCAAGACCTGGATCGTCTTCCTTCCGGTTGTCACTGTCGGGGGGCTCTTCGTGGCCGACCAACTCGTGCGCCTCCTCCCGAACCTGCTGTAGTCCCGAACCTGCTTCAGTCCCGAAACTGCTGTAGACCAATGAAACGAGTGTCATGACCGACAATGTGCAGAACGACGAGCTCACCCAGGTGCTGCCGCCGGTGAAGGGACCGGTCCGGCGTGACCGCAAGCAGCGCGCGCAGGCGAGGACCGAGGCCCGGCCCGAGGTCGTGGCCGACGCGCCGGTCAAGGCTCCCCGGCTCGGAGGCTTCAGCGCGCCCTGGCTGAAGCGGCCGTCTGCCGCGGATGCCGGGGTCTACGCGAGCTTCAGCCCGCCGGTGCGCGAGATCGCACCACTCGCAACCCTCGAGGGCCGCAACGTCTCGGCCTGGTTCGGCGAACGCCAGGTGCTCGACCGGGTCAACCTCACCATGCCGGCCGGCATCATCACCTCCCTGATCGGCCCGTCCGGCTGCGGCAAGTCCACGTTCCTGCGCATCCTGAACCGGATGCACGAGCTCGTGCCGTCCGCGAGCCTCGCCGGTGAAGTCCTCCTCGACGGTGAGGACATCTACGACCCCGAACGCAAGCTCGTCGACGCCCGCAAGAGCATCGGCATGGTGTTCCAGAAGCCCAACCCGTTCCCGGCCATGTCGATCTACGACAACGTCATCGCCGGGCTCACCCTCACCGGCAAGCGTGCCTCCAACGATGAGAAAGACTTCCTCGTCGAGAGCTGCCTGACCAAGGCCGGGCTCTGGAAGGAGGTGCGCGACCGGTTGCGCGCGCCCGGTTCCGGACTCTCCGGAGGGCAGCAGCAGCGTCTGTGCATCGCGCGGTCGCTCGCGGTGACCCCGCGCATCCTCTTGATGGACGAACCGTGCTCGGCCCTCGACCCGACTTCCACGCGGGTGATCGAGGAGACCATGCTCGAGCTCGCCCACGAGGTCACGATCGTGATCGTGACGCACAACATGCAGCAGGCACAGCGCGTGTCGCAGAACTGCGCGTTCTTCCTCGCCGCCCAGGGCACGCCCGGCGGCATCGTGGAGCACGGGCCGACCGACGCCATGTTCGGCAACCCGATCGACAGCCGCACCGCCGACTACGTCAACGGCCGTTTCGGCTAGCCCCGGCCGGGTAAAGAAACGATGGGGGATTCTCAAAGCATAGACAAACGTCTATACTTTGAGGACATCGAGAGTGAGGAACCCCCGTGTCTGAGAAGCCCACCGTCCTGTTCGTCTGCATCCACAATGCCGGTCGCTCGCAGATGGCCGCCGGCTATATGCGCGCCCTGTCCGGCGGCGCCGTCGAGGTGCGCTCCGGCGGCTCGGAGCCGGGTGACCAGATCAATTCGATGGCGATCCAGGCCATGAGCGAAGAGGGCATCGACATCTCCCAGGCCGTTCCGCAGCTGATGACCACCGAGCAGGTGCGCGAGTCCGACGTCGTCATCACCATGGGCTGCGGCGACGTCTGCCCGATCTTCCCCGGCAAGCGTTACGAGGACTGGGAGCTCGTCGACCCCAAGGGCAAGAGCATCGACGAGGTGCGCCCGATCCGCGACGACATCAAGGCGCGCGTCGAGGCCCTCCTCGCCGAGCTCCTGCCCGCGAGCGTCTAAGCCGACGGCCACGACGGGTGCCGCTGCTCGGGTGGCCACTTCGGCCTGCGCTCTTGGCGGGATTCGTCGTGGTTGAGCGCTAGCTGCGCGGCGCCGGGAACAGGCGGGGCCGGAGCCAGAGCGCCACGTAGACGAGGGCGACGAGGACGGGGACCTCGATCAACGGGCCAACGATGCCCGCGAGGGCCTGACCGCTGCCGGCACCGAAGGTGCCGATCGCGACCGCGATCGCGAGCTCGAAGTTGTTGCCCGCCGCAGTGAAGGCGAGGGTCGCGGTGCGCTCGTACGGCAGGCCGATGAGCTTCCCGAGCAGGAAGCCGGTGAGGAACGTCACAAGGAAGTAGACGAGGAGCGGCAGGGCGATGCGGGCGACGTCCTGCGGCCGGTCGATGACCTGCCTGCCCTGCAGGGCGAACAGGAGCACGATCGTGAAGAGGAGCCCGTAGAGGGCGAACGGCCCGACCTTCGGCAGGAACCGGGCCTCGTACCAGTCCCGGCCGCGGGTGGCCTCGCCCACCCGGCGGGACAGGTATCCGGCCAGGAGCGGGATGCCGAGGAACACGAGCACGCTCGCCGTGATGGCCCAGATCGAGAAGTCCGCGCTCGTGGTGGACAGGCCGAGCCAGGCCGGAAGGATCTGCAGGTAGAACCAGCCGAGCGCCGCGAAGGCGAAGACCTGGAAGACGGAGTTGATGGCGACGAGGAAGGCGGCGGCCTCGCGGTCCCCGCAGGCTAGTTCGTTCCAGATCAGCACCATCGCGATGCAGCGGGCGAGGCCGACGATGATCAGCCCGGTGCGGTACTCGGGCAGGTCGGGCAGGAAGATCCAGGCGAGCGTGAACATCAGCGCGGGCCCGACGAGCCAGTTCATCACGAGCGACGAGACCAGAAGGCGCTTATCGCCGGCCACGGCGCGGGCATCCGAATACCGCACCTTCGCGAGCACCGGATACATCATCACGAGCAGGCCGATGGCGATCGGCACGCTGACCGAGCCGATCGTGAACGCGCCGAGCAGCGTGCCGATGCCGGGGGCGGCGACCGCGAGCAGGAGGCCGAAACCCATCGCCGCGAGAATCCAGACCGGGAGGAGCCGGTCGGTGAACCCGAGACGGGCCGGAGCGGTGATCGGGGTGGCGACGGATGGAACGGTCGGGGTTTCAGGGAAGGGCATGGGGCTCCGCACCATCAGAAAATGAATAGATGAACGTCGATATGACGCGTTCCCACTCTATCGACGAATGTCGATTCACGGTCACCGTGCCGGTTGGGGGCTGAGTGCGGTCAGTGCCGCCAGCTTCTCCTTTCCGATGGGCTCCGCCGGCAGGAGGGCGACGATGGCCATTCGATCCGCGAGGAGACGCACCCGGTCGATCTGTTCGACCTCGCTCGAAGCGCGTGCTCGAAGGAACGGTGACGCCGGGCGGGCCGCGGCCAGGGAGGCGTTGACGACCCAGGCCCACGGGTGGATGCCGGCACGTTCGAGGTCGTCCTGCAGACCTTCGGCCTCGAGCACCGGGGTCGTCTCCGCGAGGGTAACCAGAATGACCTTGGTCAGGGCCGGGTCCTGCAGACGCATCAATGGTGTCGTGAACGGAAGCGAGTCGCCGATCTGCCGCGCCATTTCGCGGTGATAGGAACCGGTCGCATCCAGCAGGAGGAGCGTGTGCCCGGTCGGGGCGGTGTCGACGACGACGAATTTCCGGCGCGACTCATGGACGACCCGGGAGAACTGCTGGAAGACGGCGACTTCCTCGGTGCAGGGGGAGAGGAGGTCCTCGGCCAGTGCCGCGCGACCCTCCGCGTCCAGGGCCGTGCCCTTGGTGGCCATCACGTGGTCGCGATACGTCTGCACGGCCAAGGCCGGGTCGATACGGGACACCGCGAGCCCGGGCACGCTGCCGTGCAGGGTCTCGGTGAGGTGAGCGGCGGGGTCGGTGGTGGTGAGGTGCACGGCGTGGCCGCGTTCGGCGAGTGCGAC